>CAMCQW010000005.1 GCA_945877045.1 Chryseobacterium gleum | reverse complement strand
TATTTCCTACTTTGAATGGGGGCACAAACTTACTTCTCGCGTATTTATGCATCTCTCCATGCCAGGTGAGGTACTTAGAACGGCAGACGCCCCTTCAATCTTGTATTTTCTGTTATTACTAATTATTGAACTAAGTCTGGGTTTTTATTTATTGAGAAAAGCTAAACTATTTATAAATATTCCCCAAGAACCCGCAAAAAGCAGATGGGTCTTTATCGCCCATTCAGTTTTAAGCATCTTTATAGGTTTAAGTTTAATTCTTGTAATGGCGCGTGGAGGACTGCAGCAGATTCCGATCAATATAGATTCCGCCTATTTTTCGGAGCATCAAATCATGAATGACATTTCGGTTAATTCCGCCTATTTCTTTGGGAACAGCTATGTACTATATAATAAAAGTGATGCAGCGGATCACTTGCCGAAACTAAAGCTCGGCGAAGCAGAAAAGATTACAAAGGACCTTTATTCTTTCGATCGCGCCCACCAAAATAATTTTATAAGCAGCCCAAAACCAAACATCGTTCTTATTATTTTAGAGGGTTGGTCTGCCAATGCAATGGGCTGTATTCACCCCGGAAAAACGGCCACACCTTATTTTGATCAATTAGCAAAGGAGGGAGTTTTATTCACGAATGTTTTCGCAACAAATACAACGTCTGAAATTGGGAACACATCAATATTCGCGGGTTATCCTAGTATTCCAGAAACGGCCATTTCTCTTTACCCGGAAAAACATAGAAATCTCCCCACGATTAATGAGAAGCTGAAAAATCAAGGCTACTCAACGCAGTATTTATTTAGTGGGGACTTAAAATATGGAAATATAAAAGGGTTTTTAATGGAGCACGGATTTGACGAATTGAAAGATGAAAATGATTTTCCAAGCGGACTAAAAAAGGGAAAGTTAAATTATTACGACAAAGACTTATATGCCTTTTTGCTTGCGGAAATCAAGACAGCAAAACAACCATTTCTTCAATGCGCCTTTACAGGTAGTACGCATTCTCCATATGACCACCCAAAAGCTGGTAAACCTAAGTTTTCAGGGGAGGAATGCAATTATTTAAACTCGATGATTTATGCGGATAAATGCTTCGCTGAATTTATCGCGAAAAGTAAAACGTGTGAATGGTATAAAAACACCGTTTTTGTGATTTTGTCAGATCATGGCCACGCCACCCCGGGGATTAATTCACCCTTTGAAACGGCATTTTTTAATATCCCCTTATTAATTTTTGGAGATCCAATTTCTCAGGCATATCGCGGCAAAAAAATAGAAAAAGTAGGCTCACAAGCAGATTTAGCCGCCACATTGTTACATCAATTAGGATTATCGAGCGAGGAGTTCATTTTTAGTAAAGACTTGATGAGTCCAACAGCAAAGGAATTTGCGTTTTTCTCAACTATTCGAGGGTATGGCTTCATTACTCCATTCGGAAGTTTAAGATATAACTTTGACTCGAAGAGCATACTAACGAAAGACCTAATCGATCAAAACGCTTTTGCAATCGCAAAAAAAGAAAGCGAGGCTTGTTTTTACCAATTTTTTGAACACTTCCAAAACTTAGATAGCAACTAGTTCTATCCAGAACACATTTCACAAGAGTCTGGGTTTTCGATTGAACAAGCAATAGCAGCTTGTTCTTCCAGGCTAAGACTTTCATCTTCTGTACTTTCTTCAGAAATAACCTGGTCTAATGTAAACTTAATAGCGTCTGTCGCCGCTTTTGTCCGAAGGTAATACATACCAGTTTTCAATCCCTTTTCCCAACCATAAAAATGCATAGATGTTAGCTTACCGAAGTTTGCATTCTCCATAAATATATTGAGTGATTGGCTTTGGCAAATGTAAGCTCCTCTATCTGCTGCGAGTTCAATAATCGCTTTTTGAGAAATCTCCCAGGCTGTTTTATATAAATCTTTTATGTCTTGAGGTATTTCAGTAATGTTTTGAATAGACCCATTTGCAGCCATTATTTTGTGTCGCATATCTCTATTCCAAAGACCAGAACGAACCAAGTCTTTTAATAAATGACGATTCACAATAATAAACTCGCCTGACAAAACACGTCTTGTATAAATGTTTGATGTATAAGGTTCAAAACATTCATTGTTACCAAGTATTTGAGCCGTTGAAGCCGTTGGCATTGGCGCTAAAAGCAAGGAGTTTCTTACGCCATGTTTTTTAACTTCCTCTTTAAGCTGGCTCCATTCCCATCTGTTAGAGGGAGTTACTCCCCACATGTCATATTGAAACACCCCTTGTGAAACGGGTGACCCAGCATATGTTTCATAGGTTCCAAACTCAATTGCTTGATCTTTAGACGCGGTCATTGCAGCAAAGTAGATCGTTTCAAAAATTTCTCTGTTTAAATTTCGAGCTTCCACTGATTCGAAAGGAAAGCCCATAAGAATGAACGTGTCAGCAAGTCCTTGTACACCTAAACCAATCGGTCGGTGGCGCATGTTAGACCTACGAGCGTCCTCAACAGGATAAAAATTTTCATCAATAATACGATTTAAATTTACCGTTGCTTGATAGGTTACCTCAAACAATTTGTTGTGGTCAAATGACTTATCTTCATTTACATATTTAGGGAGTGCAAGTGAAGCAAGGTTACATACGGCTATTTCATCAGGGGCAGTGTATTCAATAATTTCCGTGCACAAATTAGACGACTTAATGGTTCCCAAGTTTTGTTGATTGGACTTAGCATTCGCCGCGTCTTTATATAACATATAAGGAGTTCCAGTTTCGATTTGAGATTCTAGAATTTTAAACCAAAGGTCCTGTGCTTTGATTGTTTTTCTACCCTTTCCTTCTTTTTCGTATTGTAGGTATAACTTCTCAAAAGCGTCACTATGAACATCAGAAAGTCCAGGACATTCGTGTGGGCACATTAATGTCCACTCCCCATTTTCTTTTACTCTTTTCATGAAAAGATCAGGAATCCAAAGCGCTAAAAATAGGTCTCGTGTTCTATTTTCTTCTTTACCATGGTTTTTCTTTAAATCAAGAAAATCAAATACGTCAGCATGCCAAGGCTCAATATACATAGCAAATGACCCTTTTCTTTTTCCTCCGCCTTGATCAACATAGCGAGCGGTGTCGTTGAAGACCCGCAACATGGGTACGATACCATTTGAAGTACCATTTGTCCCTTTAATGTATGATCCAGTTGCACGAATGTTGTGAATAGCCAATCCAATTCCTCCAGCCGATTGAGAAATTTGCGCACAAGACTTTAAGGTGTCGTAAATCCCTTCAATGCTATCTTCTTTCATTGTTAGTAAAAAACAAGAAGACATTTGTGGCTTTGGAGTACCGGCATTAAACAAGGTTGGAGTTGCGTGGGTAAACCAACCTTCTGACATTAGGTGGTAGGTTTTTAAGGCTGCAGCGATGTCTCTTTTGTGTATACCCAATGCTACACGCATAAGCATTTGTTGAGGCCGCTCAGCAATCCGCCCATTTAATTTCATTAAATAAGAACGTGTCAAAGTTTTAAACCCAAAATAATCATATCGGAAATCTCTGTCGTAAATAATACTGGAATCAAGTAATTCTTTATTGTCCATGATTATCTGATAAACATCATCAGCTAGTAGTGCAGCAGGCAAGTTGGTTTTAGGATCTATGTAAGTATATAAATCGTGCATTACATCTGAAAAGGTCTTTTTTGTTTCTTTATGAAGGTTCGACACTGCGATTCTAGATGCCAGCAATGCGTAATCGGGATGGTCTATTGATTTACCGGCAGCAACTTCTGCTGCTAAATTATCTAAATCTATTGTCGTAACACCATCGTAAATACCCTCAATAACTTTCATTGCTACGGCTTCAGGAGAGACCAGCGGGTCAAGTCCATAACACATTTTAACAATTCTTGCGGTAATTTTATCAAACTTTACCGTCTCTTTTTTTGCATCTCTTTTTACTACGTACATAATTCTTCTTACTAAATCTATTTAAAAATCTTCATTTAAGCTAAATGACTGCTCTCCATTATTGTTTAAAACGCCTGCTTTTTGATATTCACCAACCCGCTTCTCAAAGAAGTTAGCCTTCCCTTGAAGGGAAATCATTTCCATGAAATCAAAAGGATTTGCGGTATTAAATACCCGCGGATTACCTAACTCAACCAACAAACGATCCGCAACAAATTCAATGTATTGCCCCATCAAATCACTGTTCATACCAATAAGTTTTACGGGCAATGAATCGGTTACAAATTCTTTTTCAATAGCAACGGCATCTATTATTATTTCCATTACTTTTTCCTTTGGAAGCTTTTCGTCAAGGTGCTTTGTGTAAAGTAAGCAAGCAAAATCACAATGCAAGCCTTCGTCACGTGAAATCAATTCATTAGAAAAGGATAATCCAGGCATTAAACCTCTTTTTTTCAACCAAAAGATCGAACAAAACGAGCCTGAAAAGAAGATTCCTTCTACTGCAGCGAATGCCACGAGTCTTTCTGCAAAGGATCCCTTATCAATCCATCTTAATGCCCAATCAGCCTTTTTCTTCACACAATCTAGTGTCTCGATTGCATTAAACAAATGCGTTTTCTCCGCGGTGTCTTTGATATAGGTGTCAATTAACAAGGAGTAGGTTTCCGAATGTATATTCTCCGCCGCTAGTTGAAAACCATAGAAAAACTTTGCTTCTGTATATTGTACTTCCGAAAGGAAGTTTTGCGCTAAATTTTCATTAACAATCCCATCAGAAGCCGCAAAAAAGGCCAAGACATGCTTGATAAAATGTCGCTCATCGTCATTTAATTTACTGTCCCAGTCAATAAGATCAGAAGACAAATCAATTTCTTCAGCCGTCCAAAAACTAGCCTCTGCTTTTTTATAAAAAGACCAAATGTCGTTGTGTTGAATAGGAAATAATACAAAGCGATTTGTATTTTCTTGTAGGATAGGCTCAATTTTATTCATAATGGTATTTAAAAACATCTAAAAATTTACCAATAGATGCAAGGCATAAATCGGTGTTGGTTAATTCACAAAAGGGTTTTGTATCCTCTCGTTTTTGATTTCATTTACGCTTGATCTTGTAAATGTCCTTTAAACTTTGAGGCCTACAAATATTATTTTTTTTATTATTAAAAGCAATTAAAGAAATGAACATATCCGCTGTATTATTAACAAGTTAACACGACACCCTTTGGTAGACTAACCTTGCGAATTTTTGAACATTGAAATAAAGATATTCACACTTTTATTTTTACTTTTTTAATAACTTTTTCTGTCTTAAATAATAATAATTCTTATGTAGAATCATTATGATATAAAATTAGAAAGAATTTGATTTTTTTACCGAGGTTCTTCTTACCGGTTTTGAACAAGGCATTGTTTGTACTTAATAAAACCACCGACCATAAAAGGAATAAGCGAATGTTAAATTATTTTAACTCCTTGTTTTATTTGATTTTTCCGCCTTTATGTAGTCATTGTAAAAGAGAATTATTAAGCAACGAAAAGTACATCTGTTGGTGCTGTGACTTAGAAATACACGCTACGTTTTTCGAATTACAAAGTAATCCATCCGCCCTCGATAAGTTATTTTGGGGAAGGGTGAAGATTAATCAAACTTTTGCCTTGTTTTATTTTAAAAAGGGCTGCGTCTCCCAAACAATTCTGCATGAAATTAAATATGGTCATAAAGGCGATCTTGGAGTCGAAATGGGAAAAAAGATGGCACGGGTCATTATGGGGACTTATTCAATAGAAACAATAGATGCTCTTATTCCTGTCCCGACCCATCATAGGAAGAAATTTAATAGGGGGTATAATCAAAGTGAAAAACTTGCTTTGGGGATTTCAGAACTGACCAATATCCCGATTGATAAACAATACATTTCTAAAAAGAATCATACAGAAAGTCAAACAAAAAAATCAAACGCTGAGCGATGGTTGAATGTTATCGGTGGATTTGGGCACGTTTCATCCAATAAGGGATATCAACACATTGCGATTGTTGACGATGTAATTACAACGGGAGCCACCTTGGAGGCATTAATAAAAGAAATAAAGAAGCACAACCCCACCATTGAAATAAGTGTTTTTGCTTTGGCAATGGCAAAAAAATGAAAGCAATCGAAAAAAAGAAGTTCTTGATTGTTGTCCTTTCCCGATCAGTTCCTCTCTACCACAAGCTTTTTAATCCCCTGTGACTTTCCTGTTTTGTCTTGTATATCCACGAAATAAATACCGTTTGCCATATACGCAGGAAGACTTATTTCATAATGAATCAGTTGACCAGTTGACAACTTTTGTTGTTGGCTTATTTTTCCCGTTACGTCATAGATCAACAAAGTGCTGCTTTCATTTAAACAAGATCCTTTTAGGGTTATTTTGTCCTTGGCCGGGTTTGGATAAAAGGACCATCCTTCGTCTAAGTATCCTTTGTAAGTGTTTCCAGCCATGTTTAAAACCGAACCGTCTGCATAAATGGTCATGCAATTCAATGCGACATCATCCTCATCAATTACGCAAAAGCTTACCGAGTCATCGCCAAAAACTTCTACTTTCCCAAAACCGTTTTTTAGGTTGGTATTAAAAATGCCATTTCCTCCGCCGTTCCACAAAGAATCTTCCACAGGTGGTTGACCAATCAGAGGGCCATACAAAGACATTTGATAAGCCAATTCTGTAGAAGTCACACTTAATCCACTGGCGTTTAACTCTGGAAAGTAAGAATTGGTGCCATCGTCCATTACATTGTTGTGGGTGTCTCCGCTGATCACCATTACCCCATTGATGTTGTTGGTCGCTACGTGTTGAATTACTTGATTTACATCGTCAGGATACCCTCCCCAATAACCCGCAAAGGACGTGGACAAGCGCATTCCTGTTCCGCTTTGGCCCGCAATGGTGAAAGCATAACCCTGTGCCAATAAAGCCGATTGAATTATGTTGTAAATCTTTGGATTGAAAGGGACCCCGGTTACAATAAACTTCCATTTCGCCGTAGAGCTAGACAAGCCATTTAATAACCAATTCATTTGATTGTCGCCTAAAATCGAATGGCTAGGAAGCGGATTGTAACTCCACTCATTTAACACACTGTCGTAAACATATGCCTCAGACCAAGGATCAACCATTGATCTTACATCTGTCACAAAAAACTCAACGTTTCCAGCTTTAAAACTGTGATAATGACCTTCCGTTGTATCCACCGTTGCGTATCCTGGAAAAAAATAACGGTAACCCCTCAAACAATTTGTTTTTTCTATGGGTTGAATAGGTGAAGTGTTTATTTGGTTTACGATGTTTGGAAAAGTGCCCGTAAAACTTGTGCTTACAAAAAGGCTTCGGGTGGGACCAAAATTATCATCGTCGTCGGGCATGTATGCCAATGGGACATAGGGAAGCAGTTTTTCTTTCATTACATTTTCTTCATACCTTTTACGATAAGACAAGGGAATCATGTTCCAATTTGCCGGGTATCCATTGGGCAACTGATAACTTGGGTACGTATAATCTCCAACATGTAACATAAACAAGGGGTCGTAGGTCGGCATCACGTCGTAGACCTTCATATTAGGCGTTTCTTGACAGGAACCTGTAACAAACGTAAAATGCGACGGACTTCCTTCCAAGGGAAAGGTTTTGAAATGTCCTTTTTTTAGGTCTGTTGCCCCGCCAAAACGTACGCGGTAATAATACTTTGTACCTGCTTGCAGACCGTCACATTCAGTTATTGCAGAATAATCTTTAGCTAAATCTGTGGTGTTTTGGTAGGCAATGGGATTGGTGAACAAGCTGTCCGTATCTAAGTCAATGGTAAAGTTTTGTACAGAGGCACAACGTAAAAAGATCCGCAGTGAAGAATCTGTAACGCCACCCATTACGGGACCATGGGTTATGAATTGTGCTTTAAGAAATCCGGAAAAGAGCAATATTCCGACACCTAAAATAATTTTTGGGCATTTTGTTTTCATGTGGTGTAAAATTATCTTATATTAAATAAAAAAATCAACAAACGAGATGAATTTGTTGTTAAGTTTTTTGGATGGTCTTATTCTGCCGCCAAAGATTAGGCTAGGCAGATTGGTTTACATAAGACCCCCAAATCACTGCGACGTGCTTAGAGAACAACTAGCCACATCGAAGGCATTAATAAAAGAAATAAAGAAGTACAACCCCACCATTGAAATAAGTATTTTTGCTATGGCAATGGCAAAGAAATGAAAGCGATCGAAAAAAAGAAGTTCTTGATTATTGGAGGTGGATTAGCGGGGATAACTCTTAGCCATCGCTTACTTAATAGAAATCAGCAGGTAACTCTTATTGATGATGGCCTGAACGCCTCCACAAAAATTGCTGCAGGAATGGTTAATCCAATTGTTTTTAGGCGAACGACCTTATCATGGAGGGCGACCGAATTTTTGGCATATAGTTGGGACTTTTACAAAGCTTTAGAAAAACAATTAAACACCTCATTCGCTGAAACCCTAGTAATAAAGAGAATTTTCCCTACCATAAATGAAAAAGAAGAGTGGAAAAAAAAACAGGGATTACCGGATTATAAAGATCATTTGTTAAAAATCGATGCTTCTAACGAGGAACAGAACCATGGGATTGTCCGAAGCGGTTATGTTGTTCATGCTGAAAAGTTTTACATTGAAAACCAGGTATATTTTGAAAAAATAGGGGTGTTACAAAAAGAAGCGTTTGATGACAACTTTTTTTCTGCATTGGAATCAACCTATCGGGGAATAAAGTATGATCACATTGTATTCTGTTGCGGATACAGAGTGTCTGAAACCCCTTTTTTTCAGAATTGTCAAGTAAAACCAACCAAGGGGCAAACCTTGGTAATCAAACACAATGAGTTACCGGAAACAGCGTCCTTGCATTTAAAGTGTTTCGTGTTTCCAATGGGTGAAAAAATATTTAGAATTGGCGCGACATACGAATGGGATGACCCTACTTTACATCCCACAGAAGAAGCAAGAATCACTTTATTAGACCACCTAAGCTACATCACAAAAACACCTCCTGAAATTGTGTCACAACCCGTTGGTATTCGACCAACAACGATGGATAGACGCCCCGTATTAGGGAGCCACCCGACCTATAAAACGATACATATTTTTAATGGATTGGGAGCAAAAGGCTACTTACTTGCGCCAAAAATGGCGCAAGAAATGGTGGAATACTTATTAGATAATACTCCAATACCAAAGGATTATAACTTAATAAGGTATCAAACCCCCGATGAATTAAATAGAAAATAACAAAATACCGTAACTTTGCTAAATGAATTTGGAAGAAACAAAAATGTTGCGGTACGATCGAGCTTATTTACGTTTAGCTAAAAATTGGGCGATGTTGTCGTATTGCGAACGTAAAAAAGTGGGCGCCATTATAGTGAAGGATGGTGTGATAATATCAGATGGATATAACGGAACTCCAAGTGGATTTGATAATTTTTGCGAAACAACAAATGGAGAAACTCATTGGTACGTCCTTCATGCAGAAGCTAATGCCATTTTAAAAGTGGCAAAGTCTACGAATAATTGCAGTGGTGCCACGCTATACTTGACCCATTCACCATGCAGGGATTGCAGTAAAATGGTACTACAAGCAGGGATAGTTCGTGTTGTCTTTATCAATAAATATAAAGATCCTGCCGGCTTGGATTTCTTAAATAGTGCAGGGGTAGAAACGTTACAAATAGAAAATACAGATGAAATTTAACCAAGAAAATAAGCGATATCTCTTACCAATACTATTTGCGAGCACCCTCGTTTTAGGATTGATCATAGGTAGTAATTTAACTGGAGCCCAAAACCATGGGCTTCTAGTAAATAATGAACAGGTTCAAAAAATTAGTGATATTCTACAATTGCTGGACGCACGTTACGTCGATAAAATAGACAAGGATAAAATTTTTGAGGAAACAATCTCAGGAATGCTTCACAAACTAGATCCTCACAGCAATTATATTTCGAAGAAAGAAATGGAATCGGTTTCGGAATCTATCGATGGTAAATTTGGTGGGATAGGAATCCGTTTTCAAATTATTAGAGATACCATTTGTATTACGAATGTTATTGACGGGTCCCCCTCTCAAGCAGTTGGCATTAAAGCAGGAGATAGAATAATAAAAATAAACAAAAAACCATTTACGGGTAAAAAAACGACCAATGATAAGGTTCTTTCCAATCTAAAAGGCGAGGTGGGAACAACGGTTTCTGTCACTGTTTTGCGAAATAAAAAAGAATATCCATTCACGATAATTCGCGGAGAAATCCCCTTAAAAACGGTGTTTGGAATTTACATGATAGACAAAGAAACTGGCTACATTGGTATCGATCAATTTTCAATTCCAACAGCAGATGAATTTCACGAAGCCGCTCTAAAATTAAAAGGCTTAGGAATGAAAAAGGTAATTTTAGATTTGCGGAATAATGGAGGAGGTGTGCTTCAATCGTCCACAATGATCGCAGATGAGTTCTTGTCGAAAGGCTTGGTAATGCTAAAAACAAAAGGTCGTAAGGAGAAGGAAAAAACGTATTATGCAACAGCTGGTGGGATATTAGAAAATATGTCAGCGGTTGTTTTAGTAAACGCCTACTCTGCATCAGCAAGCGAGATCTTGGCAGGGGCATTGCAAGACAATGACCGGGCAATAATCGTTGGAAGAAGAACTTTTGGGAAAGGCTTGGTGCAAGAAGACAGCCCGCTAAGGGACGGAAGTAATGTTCGTATTACTGTTGCACGGTATTATACGCCTTCAGGAAGGTGTATTCAAAAACCATATAATGGAAATTACGAGGATTACTTAAAAGACGAATCTAGAATCGAAAGAGGCGAATTGTATCATTTAGACAGCTCACTCTATGTTGATTCCTTGAAGTTTAAAACCAAAGGGGGGCGAACGGTTTATGGTGGTGGTGGAATAACGCCAGATATTTTTGTGCCATACGACACAACGGAAAGCAGTTATTACTTAACAGAGCTGCTACTTAGCGGCGCTTTTCAGTCTTTTGCATTTGATTTCGTCGAAAAGAAAAGAGGTAGTTGGGCAAGCCCTCAAACTTTTTGTGAGCAATTTGTTGTAAAAGAGGCCACTCTTCAAGGGTTTGTTAACTATGCAACTAAATCATTGAATGTGAAACCAGACGCAGCTGGCTTTAAGCGGAGCAAAGGATTTATTATGAATAATTTAAAAGCCGAAATCGCAAGGCAGTTGTATTCCGAAGAAGGTTATTATCGCGTAGCGAACACGAAGGATATAGAATTAAAAAGAGCAATGGAACAGTTACGTAAAATGAAATGAGAATCATTTCATAATTATCAAGTCAGATGAATAAAAAAACATCAAAAAAAAGCGTCCCTTCGCAGAAAGTTATTCCACCTTCTAAAAAGGGAATTTGGATTCCTTTAATTGTGATCATCATTGCCATTCTATGTTGTTATTCCCCCTCCTTTTCTGATGAAAAAGAGTTTACAAATTGGGATGACACAGGATACGTAACGAATCAATCCTTGATTCAATCATTTGATTCCGAAAAAGTCGACTCGCTATTTAATACATCCACACAGGTAATGTTAAATTATCATCCACTAACAATGTTGACCTTGGCATATAATTATAGCAAAACAGAGCTAGACATTTCTTCATATATGCAATGGAATTTAATTCTCCATATTCTAAATGCTCTATTGGTGTTTTTTTTCATCTATTTTTTATCACAAAAAAACTTATTTATCGCCTTTTTTACGTCACTATGGTTTGGAATACATCCCATGCACGTAGAAAGTGTCGCGTGGATTTCTGAACGAAAAGATGTATTGTATACCTTCTTTTTTTTATTGACGTTACTTTCTTATCAATACTATCTGAATGCTAAAAAAGTATGGATACTTTTTTTAGTATTTATTTTGTTTATTGCTTCTTGTTTAAGTAAAGCTATGGCAGTTCCCTTGCCCATCGTTCTACTACTTTTAGATTATTATTATGATAGAAAGTTTAATTTTCGAAGTATAATTGAGAAAGTGCCCTTTTTTCTGGTGGCTCTTTTTATTGGTGGATTGGCTTGGAAGATTCAAGGACAAGGAGCGATTGCAAAGGACGGTGTTTTCACCATTGTACAACAAGTTATGTTTGCGAGCTATGGTTTTATTATGTATTGGTTTAAATTGTTCGTGCCATTAGATTTATCTGCCTTTTACCCTTATCCGGAGTTAGGCCCAGAAAATGAATTACCCGTATTTTTTTACTTGGCTCCTCTCCTCGTTTCCGTCCTTGTTTTAGCTCCCGTTATTATTTTGTGGCGAAAAAAATCACTCCTCTTAAAACCTATTGTTTTCGGGATGGGCTTCTTTTTAATTATGGTGGCTTTGGTCTTACAGTTTATTTCTGTTGGCTCCGCAATTATGGCTGATCGCTACACCTATATTCCATACATTGGAGCTTTCTTTTTGCTTTTGAGTGCATTAGTACACCTAAAAGTATATTTGAAGTATAAGGCCATTTCGTATATTGTTTTAGGCATATTCACTTGTTTTTTAGCCAAACAGTGTTACGATAGGGTCCCTATTTGGACCAACTCTGAAACGCTTTGGTCGGACGTTATTTCTAAGTATCCATTTGTTATTGACCAGCAAGGCAATAAAGTAAAAATTATTAAAAATGGGGTGGAGGTTGCCTACAAGAATAGAGGTAACTATTACCGGGAACACAATCAAATGAAATTAGCGTTCAATGACTATAATACCTTGGTGATGGCAAGGGTAAAAGAACCATTGATTTACAGCAATATGGCCAACATGTATGCTTTAGAAGCGAAGTTTGATAAAGCGATGGAGATGTATGGAATGGCAATTGAGAGAAACAACTCCAACTATGAAACGTATTTAAATAGAGGAATTACCTATTCTAAAATGGGTAATCGAAGCGCTTCGATTACCGACTTTCGTAAAGCGAACCAATTACTACCAAACAATTATCAAATCATGAGTAATTTAGCGTCAGAACTGCTAAATAACAAGCAATTTGAAGAGGCAATTAAGCTGTCAGAAAAGTTAATTAAACTTTCCCCTTCAGGATTCGAAGGGTATTTTTACCGTGGCACGGCGTTGATCAATCAAAAGAAATATCCGGAGGGCATTAAAGACTTATTGAAATCTGAATCCATCAATCCAAATTATTCCTTTACGAATTATAATTTATCGGTGGCTTACAGTCTTATTAACGACCGCGCCAAGGCTCTTTTTTACGCTGAAAAAGCAAAAAGCCAAGGATATCCTGTTACTGATAACTTTCTTACTTCATTAAAACAATAATATTTATCAAGAATACTTATTTTTAACCCCGAAACATTGGAGGGTATGTCCTCCACAAAAAGTATTATGGACGAATCTACGAAAAAAAGAATTAGTGCGGCAACCTTGTTAGTTGCTATTGGAATTGTATTTGGCGACATAGGCACCTCGCCGTTGTATGTTTTTCAAGCTATTACGGGAAACGGAAAAAACTTTTCTCCAGATTTAATAATGGGTGGACTATCAGCGGTAATTTGGACTCTTACGTTAATTGCTACCATCAAATACATCTATTTTGCACTTAATTCTGATAACAATGGAGAGGGTGGGATTTTTGCCCTCTTTGCTTTATTAAAATCTAAACGAATAAAATGGGTGATAATTCCTGCTTTAATTGGTTGCTCCACTTTATTAGCTGATGGATTTATTACGCCTGCGATTTCGATCTCTTCTGCAGTTGAGGGCATCGAAAATATTTTTCCAGATTTCCCGGTAATTCCAGCTGTTGTTGGAATAATAGTACTGCTTTTCACTATTCAGCAGTTTGGTACATCCGCAATAGGGAAAGCCTTTGGCCCCGTAATGGTAATTTGGTTTTTGTTTTTGGGGTATTTAGGGCTAATCAACATAATGAAGAATCCGGAGGTATTGAAAGCATTCAATCCTTATTATGCCTACAACTTAGTGGTAAATGTGAAAGGTGGATTTTGGGTGTTAGGGGCGGTTTTTTTATGTACAACAGGAGCCGAAGCGTTGTATTCGGATTTGGGGCATTGTGGAAAAAATAACATTCGAATTAGTTGGTCATTCATTAGCATATTGTTATTGATGAATTATTTAGGTCAGTCTGCATTATGCCTTTCTGATGGATTTGTTTTACAGGAAAAGCAAACGGTTTTTTATTCCATGGTTCCTGACGGAATGCTCCCATTTGCCATTATCATTGCAACAACGGCAGCAATTATTGCTTCACAAGCGCTCATAACGGGCGTTTTTACGCTAATGAATGAGGCAATTAAATTAAATTTATGGACCAATCTTAAGGTTAAGTATCCATCGGATCATAAAGGTCAAATATACATACCCTTTATAAATTGGTTTCTAATGGCTGGCTGCCTACTAGTTATAGCAATTTTTAAAAAATCGACCGCAATGGAGGCGACGTACGGTTTAGCAATCACCATAGATATGGTGATGACCTCTATATTGCTTTGTTTCTTACTCATGTTAAAATCCCCAAAACGTAAAGTGCTATATTTAATAACATTTGGAGTGTTTTTATCAATTGAAGGGGTTTTCTTATTCTCTAATATTGGAAAAGTCGCAAATGGAGGTTGGTTTACACTCATTCTCGCCACGACCTTCTTTACCATGTTATTCATGTACTTTAAGGCCCGTTTATTACGAAAAAGAATTACGGAGTATGTCCCAATGACAAAAATAATTCCCATGTTAACGGCCATAAAGAACGATGATAAGGTACCATATGAAGCCACGAACATTGTATACCCTACACGTAGTGATAATCCCAACAAATTAGACGCTACTATTTTCTATTCTTTGTTTAAAAAGCGCCCAAGAAAGGCTGGGGTGGTATGGTTCGTTCATTTCGACATTCTTAATGAGCCATGGGGAATGCATTATTCAGTTCATCAAGTAATCGACAGGTCTTGTTATTATGTTGGAATTCACCTCGGTTTCAAGGAGGAGTTGAGAACCGAATATTTTATGTGCCAAATTCAACGCAAAATGGTTGAAAAAGGAGAGCTAAGCGGTCTTAGTGTATTTGAATCGGTAAAAGGACAATTTACAGAGCCAGACTTTAAATTCATCGTGCTAAACTCACGGGTCGCCACCAATAACTTACTAACACCATTCCAAATTTTATCCGTTAAAATTTACCGGTTTATTAAATCCACCGGACTTAAACCAGCGGAAGATTACGGCTTAGATAAGACCAATGTTGTTGTAGAACACATTCCAATTAGCGTAACAAAACAATACTCCCAAGAATTGCGAGAAGATTGGGAAGATTACTCTAATCAAGGCCCAAAAATGTCTCTCAATCCAACTGCTAAAAAGAGATAGGGTAGAAACTTTTTTAAATGTTTTGTCTAATAAATCACCCAATTTAAACCGAAAAACCCCAAAGAATAAATTCTCCGGGGTTTAACTTTCTCGTGAAAGGTGGAAGCCAATTCACAAGGCTTTTATAACAAAAAAACCCAACATTAAGTCGGGTTTTTTGTACTCGAGGCGGGACTTGAACCCGCACGCCCATACAGGCACAGGATTTTAAGTCCGGCGTGTCTACCGATTCCACCACTCGAGCGAAATACAATCTAAAAGATTGCCGGCACAATAATGGAGCGGGAGACGGGATTCGAACCCGCGACCCCGACCTTGGCAAGGTCGTGCTCTACCAACTGAGCTACTCTCGCATTATTTAATTCTAATATTTCGTTTAATATTAGGTCGTGCTCACTCTGCCTTGGCTGAAGTTACACTCGCTTATATTTAAAAATTATTCTCTCTTCGTTTAGTGAGAAGCCCTAAATTTTTTAGCTATCAATTATTAAGGAGGGCAAATTTATGAAAAAAAACAATAATTTTTTAGTGTTTATTGAAAAAAATTAGCCGCCAATAAGTTTTTTAATATCATGGAGCTTAATTAATGCCTCAACGGGGGTCAGAACGTTAATGTCTATACCCATTAATTCTTCATGAATACTCTCTAGTACAGGGTCGTTTAATTGAAAAAAGCTCAACTGCATGGCATCACTTTTATTTTTCTTATGGCCTTTTACTGCCATTGCCCCGCCAGGATTTCCTCCCACATTGGCATGGGAAAGCTCTAGGTCTTTCAACACTTCTTCTGCTCGTCTTACCACCACAGAAGGCATCCCCGCCATTTTTGCCACATGAATTCCGAATGAATGTTCACTTCCACCGTGGATCAATTTTCTAAGAAACAAGATAGAATTCCCCACCTCTTTGACTGCGACGGTAAAATTCTTTATCCGGCTAAATCGATTTGCCATTTCATTGAGTTCATGGTAATGGGTAGCAAAAAGGGTTTTACATGCCGCGCTTTTATGTTCGTGTAGGAATTCAGCAATGGCCCAAGCAATAGAAACACCGTCGTAGGTACTTGTTCCTCGCCCAATTTCATCTAATAAAATCAAACTGCGCTCAGAAATGTTATTCAGAATACTTGCCGTTTCATTCATTTCAACCATGAAAGTTGATTCCCCCGAGGAAATATTGTCCGAAGCACCAACGCGGGTAAAAACCTTGTCTACCCAGCCTATTTCTGCTTTTTCGGCAGGGACAAAAGATCCCATTTGTGCCATCAATACGATGAGTGCCGTTTGTCTTAATAAAGCACTTTTTCCACTCATGTTTGGCCCGGTGATCATAATTATCTGTTGGCTGCTATTCTCTAAAAAAAGATTATTAGCAATAAAATCATCCCCATGCGCTAATTGCTGCTCGATTACTGGATGACGCCCATTATGTATGTTGATAGCAAGCCCTTCGTTTATCTCTGCCCTCACGTAATTATACTTTAAGGCGACATAAGCAAAGGAATACAAGCAATCTAATTTTGCAATAACAGCAGCGTTTTGTTGGACAGGAACAATAAACCCACTTAGCCATGACACTAATTCAGAAAAGAGCCGGGACTCGATTTCATAAATTTTCTCTTCTGCCCCTAAAATTTTAGTTTCGTATTCCTTTAACTCTTCCGTAATGTATCGTTCTGCATTTACAAGCGTCTGTCTTCTGACCCATTCTTCAGGCACTTTATCTTTATGTGTATTCCTAACTTCGATATAATATCCAAAGACATTATTAAACGACACCTTTAAACTAGTTATGCCTGTTCTGCTGGCCTCTCGTTCTTGTAATTTTTCTAAATAATCTTTGCCATTAGCTGAAATGTCTCGTAATTCATCCAGCGTTTTATCCAATCCCTCACGAATAACACGCCCCTTCCCAATCTGAATGCCTGGTTCAGGATCTAGATAATTCTCAATTTTAGAAACAAATTCATGGCAATTGTTAAGTTGAGATTGAATGTGTTGAACCGATGCAATTTGCTTATTCGTTTCTAAAAGGGCACTTATTTTAGGGATATTTATGAGGGTTCTTTTCAAGTGTGAAACTTCTCTCGGATTAACCTTTCCAACGGCAACCTTTGAGATTAACCGTTCTAAATCACCGATTTCATTGAGAAGACCAGCTAATTCTTCCGAACAAACAGGATTGTTTTTTAACCACTCAACGACATCGTGCCGAGCGCCCATTTCTTGTGGATCTTTTAACGGCATGATTAACCAACGCTTCAATAAGCGTCCGCCCATGGGGGTTCGCGTATTATCCAAGACATCTAGCAGTGTTTTAGCATTTTCATGTGGTGAATAAACCAACTCTAAATTACGAATGGTAAAACGGTCTAGCCAAACATGGTTGGTAGCAGTAATTCTCGAAAGGCGATTGATGTGGGAAAATTCTTTGTGTTGGTTTTCAGAAAGGTAATACAATGCGGCACCCGCAGCGATGATGGCAGCGCCCATTTCATCAACACCAAATCCTTTCAATGATTTTGTTTTGAAGTGTTTGTTCAAGCGTTCATTGGCATTTTCGGAACTAAAAACCCAGTCTTCCAACCTAAAGCTGCAATTATTTTCACCAAATAGTTTCTTAAACAAGGCCTGGTCTTTTCTGGCGTAGAGGAATTCACTCGGCTCAAATCCTGCAATTAATTTATCTACGTATTCTTTGTCTCCTTGCCCCACTAAAAACTCCCCGGTTGACACATCCAAAAAAGAGACGCCGGTAATATTTTTATCAAAATGAATTGCACAAAGGAAGTTATTCTTCTTTTGATGTAATACTTGGTCGTTATAAGCTACGCCGGGCGTTACAAGCTCTGTAACGCCTCTTTTTACAATCGTTTTTGTCAGTTTAGGATCTTCTAGTTGATCACAGATTGCTACTCGAAGACCGGCCCTAACTAATCGTGGTAGATAAACGTCTAATGAATGGTGGGGAAATCCTGCAAGCTCTATGTCTGTTCCGCTTCCATTTTTCCTCTTAGTTAATATAATTCCTAATATGCGCGACGTCCGAACAGCGTCTTCTCCAAATGTTTCGTAAAAATCACCAACGCGAAAAAGCAACAAGGCATCAGGATGCCGGGACTTTATTTGATTGTATTGCTTCATTAATGGCGTTTCCGCTATTTCTTTTGTAACTTTCATTTCGTTAAATCAAATGATTTACTGACTTTTGTACGTTAAAAGTAAGCGCATATCTTCGTATTTCAAAAGATTTCAATCACTTCTTATGAACATCGCCAATAAAAAATTAAAATTGTGGGAGCTGAATCGAGTTTCCGAATCTGAATATAAAGAACAACCCAAAATCCCTGTTATTATCGTGCTAGATGATATAAGATCACTCAATAATATTGGAACATTTTTCAGGACTTCCGATGCTTTTTCTATTCAACAAATTTTTTTGTGTGGCATTACCGCATGCCCGCCCCATAAAGACATTCATAAAACTGCGTTGGGCGCAACAGAGAACGTAAGGTGGGAATATAGACAGTCCATCCTTGAACTAACGAAAGAATATAAGTCACTTGGTTGGACCATTTGCGCAATAGAACAAGCCGAAGAGACAATGTGGCTGAATACTATTGATCAGCTTGCGGGCAATTCTTTTTTATTAATTTTTGGCAATGAAGTGAATGGCGTAAGTCAAGAGGTGGTAGATATCGCAGACGCCGTAATTGAAATCCCTCAGTTTGGAACAAAACACAGTTTAAACGTGAGCGTTTGTGCTGGAATTGTTTTGTGGGAGTTTAGTAAGAAGTTACAACCTCAATTACAAGCAAAAACTTAAATCAAATTTTGATGCGCATCTTTTTTCTCTTTTTTATTGCCTTTTCTGGATTTTCTCAAGAGATCAAAAACATTCAAAAATTAGATCAATGGAACGAAGATACGCTCTTTACCAACTCAACAAATGTTCGCTATAGTAGTTGTTGGGGATTTGAATACAACAATAATGAATACGCTGTTGTTGGATCAACGGAAGGATCCCATTTTTTTGAATTGACAGCGGATAATAAGTTAAAACTAATCGGTTTTATTAAAGGGAAATACAGTTCCTCTATGGCCATCACAAGAGAATTCAAGTTCTATCAACATTATATTTATGCTGTTTGCGATGAAGGGCCCAGTAGTTTACAGATAATAGACATGGCGTATATGCCCGACTCTGTTGTGCTTGTAGCAGATTTGCAAAACAATCTTTTTGGAAGGACACATAATTTATTTATCGACACAATGGACGCTTTATTGTATATGTGTATGGTAACTCCTATTGTAGCCGGCATTAATTTATCCATGATACCTCTGTGCGTTTTTTCGCTAACAGACCCCATTAATCCAACCTTGTTGTGGCAAGGTCCAAATGACATTCAGGAGGTGCATGATATTTATGTCCGCGATAATATAGCTATTATGAATTGTGGCTATGATGGCATCCGTGTGTATGACTTTACGCAGCCGGCCACCCCGACCTATCTAAATAGTCTCGCATTTTACAATCAGCAAGGTTATAATCACCAAGGTTGGCTTTCTCCCGATAAAAAAACCTATGTATTCACTGATGAAACACAAGGCCTGAAAATAAAAAAGTGTTCCGTTGCCGATGACTGGACGATTTCACCCACTCAATTTTTTGGAACAAGCAATTCTACCGCGGAATTAACCGCTCACAATGTGCAAATATCGAATGATTTAGCCTTTGTCTCCTATTACAACGCTGGTTTGCGCATTTATGACTTACGCATGAATCCCCCCGGGGAAATTGCTGCATATGACACCTATTTGTTGCCCGACGCTACAAATTTCACGATGTGGGGAGCGTGGGGTGTTTATGCTTTGTTTAAAAGTGATAGAATACTAGTTTCTGATCGGAACAATGGCTTGTTTCTATTTAAGTTTGATCGTCCATTCTTTGAAAACCAAAGTGATCTGGAAAATTTCACCGCCTATCCAAACCCCACATTATCCGGACAAAACCTTGTTATTCGTTCACCAAATGATTTTATAAAAGATTTTCAATATGCTGTCTATGATGTTCAGGGCAAAGAAATTCAAAATGGCAGATCAGGAAACAACACTTTTGTAGCACTCCCAATGGAGCTAGCCGCAGGTATTTACTTGATAGAACTGAGGTACGAGAATTATTTATTTGAACAGTCAAGTTACGTACTTCGAATAGAAGTTATATAGTTATTTATAGAAACGCATTTCTTCCAAATACTTGTGAACCGGTTCGGTTAGTAGATAACGGACATCCTTTCCTTCTTTTATTGCCTGACGAATAAAACTTGCAGAGACTTTCATCACCGGCGCGTCATTACAAAAGATAATATTAGGATGCCCTGAATAATTATTAGTTAATTGTTCGCTAAGCGTCATTACTTCTTGTTCTTCTTGAATAGTGAGTACTCTAGGATAAACGTATATCTTATGCTTTTTTAATAACACTTCATGATTGTACCATTTGTGTAGCGTTCTTAAATTATCTTCCCCCATTATTAAGGAAAAACTATGCTGTGGATACTTTTCAAGCAAATAACCCATGGTCGTGATCGTATAACTGGGCTTTGATAAATGAAACTCAACATCACTAGCGGATAATTTAGGGTTCTCGTAGATTGCCTCTCGCACTAAGGCTAGGCGATGAAAATCTGGCAAAAGAGAATTTTTATCTTTTAAGGGATTTTGTGGAGAAACAACGAACCAAACCTGGTCTAAATCCGTGAATTCAGCCATATAATTAGCAATTACAAGATGCCCAACATGAATAGGGTTGAAGGTGCCAAAATATAAGCCAATATTCATGTTAAAAAATTTAGAACCGTTGTTTTCGCTTCTGCAATCGCATCACTTAATACATCATTTAGAATGATTACATCAAATTCTTCTGCTCGTTTAAGTTCTACGGTTGCTTTATTTATGCGTTGATTTATTTTGTCTTCTGTTTCTGTTTTTCTATTTCTTAAGCGTTTTTCAAGGGCGTTTAGACTAGGAGGTGCTATAAAAACAGATAAGGCATTCTCGCCAAAAAAAGTTTTTAGGTTTAATCCACCCACAACATCGACATCAAAAACCACCACCTTTCCTGCAGCCCAGAGTTTCGTTATTTCGCTTTTGAGTGTGCCATAATAGGCATTGGTGTATACCTCTTCCCATTCAACGAAGGAATTATCCGAGATTTCCTGCTTAAATTTTTCTACACCGATGAAATAATAATCAATTCCATTTCTTTCATTACTTCGGGGCTCTCTGCTGCAGGCAGAAACAGAAAAAGCAAGTTGTGGTAACGAAGTAAGCAATGCATGAACGATGGTCGTTTTTCCTGCTCCTGATGGCGCAGAGATGATTATACATTTTCCTTCTTGCAAGTTCATGTTACAAGGTGTTAAGTACTTGTTCTTTTATTTTTTCTAGCGAGTCTTTCATCTCCACTACTATTTTTTGCATCTGTGCTTGATTACATTTGCTTCCCAAGGTATTTATTTCCCGCCCAATTTCTTGTGCAATAAAACCCAATTTTTTCCCGCAAAGAGGCGTCTCCATGGTTGCTAAAAAGTAATCTAAATGATGTTCTAATCGCATTTTTTCTTCTGAAACATCTAGCTTTTCGATGTAAAAAATCATTTCTTGTTCAAGGCG
>CAMCQW010000004.1 GCA_945877045.1 Chryseobacterium gleum | reverse complement strand
ACAATAGCACAGTCTGCTTGACCATCATCGGGCCAATTGTTAGATGGATCGCCTTGCAAAGGATTACGCACCCCAACCATTATTGTCTTTACAGCCTGAAGATTGGGACTGCCCTTTATTTTAATTTTCCTATCGGGATTCGCAGGATCAACAATTGAATACTCCAATAAGTAGGAAATCCCAGCCGCTGCTTGTTCAATTTTAGTGTTTCTATCTTTTTTTAAGTTTAACAAATCATCAAATACAATTTCAACATTATTCGCTTCAGGCCAAATTGATTCTGGTGAAGATGAGCCCCATTGCGTCACATCCATTGGAAGTTCATATTCGTAATAATTTTCCACAAAATCGGTTCCTAATCGAACAAACAATGTCAAATCAGCATTATTAAGAGGAAGCAAAGGATTTACTTCTTCGGCATGAACAAACATTTTTAACTTTTTGTAAGTCCTCACATCAAACTGGACATTTTTATAGGCAGCACGCGAATCACCATCTTGCAAGTTACAGACTTCAAGGACAAGTGATTGTTCATTTAATTGTCTTTGATACGTTTGAGATGGATCTATTTCCCTAGTTATTCCCGGTGGAACTTCATATTTAATCGGTGTTCGTTGATCATTTTCTTCAACGTTTACGGCTGCAATATTGAAAGAAGTTAGATTGGGATCCTGTTGAATGCTAATTCCAGGCTGGGTCAAATCATTATAATAGCGTCTCCATTCACCGCGGATCAATTCTAACTTTGCAAAACGAAGTTGCACCTCTTCATCAAAGCCTTTCAGGTACATCCTCATGAAACGAATTGACCTAAAATCTTGGATGCCATTGACCTTTTTCTCAAAATCACGTAATGGAATTTTAACCTGATACCAATATTCTGTTTTATTTCCATTTTGATAAACCTGAACATTTGTTATGTAATTTTTACCAACGGCCATATCATTTGGTCGAAGGCTCATTTTATATTGAAAATAACTTTCTGATTCTGATAAATTATTATCCTGATTGATGTCTTCTAAATCAGGCATATTGCTTCCTTGAGTAGGGTAACCATCTGCATTAGCAGTATCCGACATTTCCGTTGTTGGAGAGTTTCCCTCCATACCGTTGTACTTTTTATATCTTTTTAAAATCGTTGCGCTTTCATTATCATAATTATCATCTAAGTAATAATTATAATCATCGTTAGAAGGATCTGCAATCATTCGGGCTTTAACGACAGGGTCAAGGACGGCATTGTTTTGTACCCATTGCACATAATTGGTAAATGCTAACTTTTCTTTATCGTTGTTCCAGCCATCAATACCAACATCTTGGTTTTTTCGTGATTCAGGATCCGTATCAAAAGCATTTACTACTACTTGTTGGGTTGAAATTCTAGACCATACCGTTGTATCAATATTGTCTACAATTGAGGTTGCTAAAGGTGGCAAGCCGTTTTCAAAACTTTTTCTTGAATCAGGTAAAATATCTTCCGAAATATTTCCGAGGTTAAAATATAGATCCCCACCTGAGTGTATCGTGTTTGGATTTACATTTTCTGCATCTTCGTTAAAAGGGTCAAGCACCCAAAACTGAATAAATTCAATGTTTGTTTGTTCGAAATCATTCGTAGTTAAGGACCTCATTATACCACCCCAACGATTCTCTGGATTCGTAAATGAACCATCAATATTCACCGTATTTGTAGTGTCATAATTATGCATCCCTCTTTCCGACGGATAATAAGACAATTCCATTACAGAAATATTTGGAATGGAGCCATATTGCTGCTGCAGGTTGGGAAAGATGTCTTTTTGGTTCACCAAACGCATTCGACTATCCGCCAACATTGATGCGTCCTGCTTGATATGATCTGGGGTCAAGGTGTTGCTTTGATAGAATAAAGGATCAATAAGGTACCAGGCTATTTTAGAACGCTTAAATCCAGCAGATAAATCTTTTACATAAGCTTCTGGGAAAAGATCTGGTTGACCTTGAGGAATAGAAGCTAATCGCCAAGCAGTAATTGATTTTAAATCGATAGCACTTTGACTTGCTTCAAAATCGTCAATGTAAGATGTCCCCTCTTTGTTAATTGCCCTTGGCTGACCCGGAATCAAGTGAGCCACCTCACCTGTCAAAGAAAACGTAGACATTTGAGTTGTCGAAATAACTGGCAATAAATCTACTAATTTTGTAAGAAAAGGCACATTCGTACGAATCGCGAAATCGGCACCAATGACATTGTTTTTAAACGGTTCAGAACCAAAATCCACTTTTTGAGTAACCGGTCTTTCGGTCATTCTCACCCACGTTCCACCAATCTTAAACTTATCACTAAATCGATATTGGTAGTGACCACCAAACATCGAACGCGCTTGAAAACCAAAAACTGAATTACTTTCTATTGAAATTTTGATAGGTGTATTTGATTCTAGAATTCCCGTGTTTAATATTTTAACTCTTCCTAGATTATAATCAACCGTATAATCTGTTCCTTCCGTAAGTTTAATCCCCCCGGCAGTAACTGAAACCGCTCCTTGAGGCACATTTAAAGCATTAAGTGGAATGTCGGAGCTAACAGATGATTGGTATTCCCCTTTAAATAGAAAGCGGTTTTTACTCGGTATCTGTTGCGCTGCTGTCTTTGTTGAATCATACAGTTCATAAAATGAAACCTTATCAATTGTAAGTTGAGGAATTCCAACATCGGATAACTTCTTCGCCAACGTTTTACCAAATGGTTCAATCGTAGAAAAGAAAATTCGACCGTTTTTTCGATTAATTGTACCCCCATTATCGGCTTTATTGTTAACCATATTAAAAGGGACGAAATCAAAAACACCATCCGAAAAAGGCTGATTATTTTGATTAATCTTATCCATATCCAATAAAGTAACCAACTGCTTATCATCAACCCCATTCATTGGGAAAATCGGCAAGAGGACAGATGTTTCAGGATTGTTGTATAAAATATCAACTCTAAAACCTAACTGATCTACCTGAAATGCACCAACGGAATAGACATTTTTCATCATCAAATCCCAAATTTTATTTCTTGGATTGGTGATTGTTGGTTTGATTAATTTTAAAATTAAGGATTGCTGCCCGCTCGCGCCATCGGTAGAAAATTCACCTACGTGATACGTTTCTCCTCGGTACGTATATTCGTAGGCAACAGCGAGCACCTCATCATTATTAAGCGGGTTATTCAATGAAATATACCCCAAGAGCGCGTTGTAAGTATATTCCTGTTCGGTTAATTTTCTTGCGTTTTCGACTTTTTCGTAATCGATAGCTTGTTGAAAAGGACCAGGTGCAGTAACCTGAGCGCTAAGCGCACTAACTGCATTCGCAAAGCCACGAACTAAGGGTTGATTAGCTGCCCAATCATATAATGCATTTGCTCTATTGTCCGGATCATAATTTGCTTGATTTCCACCCGGTGTACCTTGACAATTGGTGGCGAGTCCCTCACCTAAATCCGCAAATGCTATAATGTTTCTTGTGTTTTCTGTATTGTTTGTTCTATTAGTAATCCACACTTCAATACGCGTAATATACCTGGTTGAATTTACAACAGGTAATGTTGACATGGCATTATCGTAATTTTGTTGGTGAAATAGATTCAAGAAATAATGGCGATTCGCTTCATAATTATCTGCGCTAAGCTCGAATTTTTGAACTTGAGATTTTCCAGTAATGTTAATTTCTTGTCTTTTTCCTTTCGAAGAAGCCGCTATTAAATCAATCGTTGCGCGGCCAAATTTCAATTGAGTTTTGGCACCAAAAAGGGTTTGTGAACCTTGAATCAAACTAGTTGGCAAGTCAAGAGAAACCATACCCAAGGCAATTTTTTGAAGAATCTGATCTTCATCCCCTGTATGCTCTATTTTTGAAATATTTTCAAAATCGAAAGACGCCTGAGTGCTATATTTGGCTCCTATTTTCAATTTTGTACCTATTTGTCCAACAATATCCATGTTGATATTTTGTTGGAAATCAAATCGAGTAATCTTCCGCTGCCTCATTGGTAAAATTGGGTTGTCGTAGCGTGAAGAATTTATTCCAAACTGCACCTCCACATTTCCCTGAGGACGGATAACAATTTCATCCGAACCGAAAAAATTCTCAAAGGCTTTGCTTCCGATTTTAATTGGCAATTCAAATGACCTCCCAACGACCGATTCCTCTTCGATAATTTCCTGCCAATTTTGGTCGATGGCTTTTTTGTTTTTATAATTTAGGTATTCCTCCAAGGTCATCATGGAAGGGTTTTTAAAATTTAAGCCATTCCCTAATGTTTCTGTAAAAACATACGTCCCAGTAGAAGGATCGTAAACCATCGTTTGATTTAGCGAACTTGGATTTCCTAAATCAAAACTTTGGGTGCCATTTTGACTAGGATTTAAGGGATTAAATATTGGGAATGGAAGCGTTGGGCCATTTTGAGAATACGCGTTTGTTCCGTTGGCTAAAATAGACAAAATAGTAAGAAGCCCTACAAAAGCAAAGCCTCGCATACAAAAAACACTTTGTGTAAACGTTCTATTCAAATCACAATACTTTTAATGCCTCTTTAATTAATATTTCAACAGCCAACTCACCCGAATCGACTTTATCAATTGCCTTTTCAGCAGCTTTTTTATCAAAGCCTAAAGAAACGAGGGCAGTTAACGCATCAAATCGATTCGTATTGTTTGAAGCGCCTGAATTTTCAATTCCACCTGCAATTTTCATTACTTTTCCTTTCAGGTCGAGTATTACTCTTTGTGCTGTTTTTGCGCCAATTCCTTTAATTCCTTGAATCGTCACAACATCTTCCGTTTGAATAGCATAGGCTATCTCTTCGGGCACCATGGATGAAAGCATCACCATTGCTATGTTTGGACCAATTCCCGAAACACTTATTAAATAATTGAACATTTCCCTTTCCTCCTTCGTGGCGAATCCATAAAGAATTTGCGCATCTTCTCTAACAATCAGTTTAGTAAAAACTCGAATTGCTTCCGAAGTGCCAATATTTGTATAAGTGTTCAACGATATTTTCACATCGTAGCCAACACCACCACAATCAATTACCAATTCGGTTGGATTTTTTTCTATTAACTTTCCGTTTAATTGCGCTATCATCTTATTTGTTTTGGGCGTCTATAACCGCGATTTTCACCATATTAACGATTTCTCTAACAGTTGAACCTAATTGAACGACGTGTATTGATTTTTTAAATCCAATTAATATTGGCCCAATTGCATCTCCTTCTGTCATTTGTTGCAGTAATTTATAGGCAATATTTCCAGCAGACAAATTAGGAAAAATCAAGGTATTTACTTCTTTGTTTACCAAGGTGGAAAAGGCAAATTTTTCATTCATTAGCTCCGCATTTAAGGCGAAATTAGCTTGCATTTCTCCATCAACAATCAAGTTAGGGTGACTTTTATGCAATAATTTAACCGCACGTCCCATTTTTTCAGCGTCATCACCAGGTGAGGAGCCAAAATTCGAATAACTTAATAAGGCAATGTTTGGAATAACTTTAAGCTTTCGAATGGTTTTTGCAACATTGAGTGTTATTTCAGCAATCTGTTCAGCATTTGGGTTAAGATTAACCGTAGTGTCCGCTAAAAATAATGGACCCCGTTTTGAATTCAAGATATACATTCCCGCCACTCTATTGACATCCTTTTCTAGATCGATGATTTGTAATAGTGGTTTTAATAATGAGCGATAACTTCTTGTGAGTCCAGTAATCATGGCATCAGCGTATCCACTTTCCACCATCATAGCGCCAAAGTGATTTCTTTCCCGCATCAATTGAATGGCTTCAAACTCCATAATTCCTCGCCTTTTTCTTTTGTTAAAGAAAGCCTTACCAAAAGCACTTCGACGTTCATTCTCCATTTCATCCTTCGGATCAATTATGCTTACGTCTGGTAATTCAATCGCGTATTCATTTATTAAAGATTGAATTAACACTTTATTACCTAGCAATATTGGTAGCGCAACCCCTTCTTCAAAGGCAATTTGAGCTGCTTTAAGAATTTTTACATTATCCGCTTCTGTAAAAACCACTGTTTTCGGATTACTTTGTGCTTTGGAAGTAATGTCTCTTACTAACTTATTATCAAGACCCAAGCGATTTTTAAGTTGGTTTTCATAAACTTCCCAATCTAAAATTGGATTTTTAGCGACACCTGAATCCATTGCGGCTTTTGCTACAGCAGGAGCGACATAATAAATCAACCTAGGATCTAATGGTTTAGGAATGAATTGTTCCCTACCAAACGAAATATTTTTCTCTCCATACGCTTCAATAACCTCTTCGGGAATCGTTTCTTTTGCTAAGGAAGCGATGGCTTTAACAGCTGCGAGTTTCATTTCTTCGTTAATAGTGGTAGCCCTTACATCCAGTGCACCTCTAAAAATAAAGGGAAATCCAAGCACATTATTCACTTGATTCGGATGATCCGACCTACCGGTAGCCATAATAATATCTTTTCTTACTGAGGTAGCATCTTTGTAAGAAATTTCTGGTTCTGGATTAGCCAATGCAAAAACGATCGGATCCTTAGCCATTATCTTTATCATTTCTTTGGTAACCAATCCCCCTTTAGACAAACCTAAAAACACATCCATGTTTTTAAATCCTTTTTCAAAAGGAATATCCAACTTATGTGTTGCAAAAACCGACTTCATTTGGTCTAAATCCGTTCTTTCAAGGGAAAGTAAGCCTTTGGAATCATACATAAATATATTTTCCAATTGCACCCCAAGCGAAACGTATAAATTCGCACAAGATATTGCAGCAGCACCGGCTCCAGATATTAAAACCTTCACCTTATGAATTTTCTTTCCTGCTAATTCCAAGGCATTTAATAATGCAGCAGAAGAAATTATCGCTGTTCCATGTTGATCATCGTGCATTACTGGAATATCTAACTCTTCTTTGAGTCGACGTTCAATTTCAAATGCTTCAGGGGCCTTGATATCCTCAAGATTAATCCCACCAAAAGTAGGGGCAATGGCTTTAACAGTTTGAATAAACAACTCAGGATCTTTTGCATCTATTTCAATATCGAAAACATCAATATCTGCGAAAATTTTAAACAATAAGCCTTTGCCTTCCATAACTGGTTTTGCAGCAGATGGGCCGATATCACCTAAACCAAGAACCGCTGTTCCATTTGTTATTACGGCTACCAGATTGGATTTACTCGTGTATTTATAAACATCGTCTGGATTTTCAGCAATTTTAAGACACGGTTCTGCCACACCTGGAGAATATGCCAAGGCAAGATCTCGTTGGGAGGCGTACGGTTTCGTTGGTACAACTTCTATCTTTCCAGGACGACCCGAGGAGTGATAATCGAGGGCGTCTTGTTTTCTGATTTTATCCATTAATATATAATTAGTTAATAGTTAGCTCTTAAGAGTCACTATTACAAATCCAAAAGAACTTGATGAATGTCTTTCGCTCCAAAAAGGATGCGCTCTGGATTTTCCAGCATTTCTTTTACCTTAACAAGAAAACCAACGGATTCTTTTCCGTCAATAATTCTATGGTCATACGATAACGCGACATACATAATCGGTCTAATTTCAACTTTTCCATTAATTGCAACCGGTCTGTCAACGATATTGTGCATTCCTAAAATAGCAGCTTGAGGTGGATTAATAATTGGCGTGGAAAGCATTGAGCCAAAAACCCCACCATTTGTAATGGTAAAAGTACCGCCAGTCATTTCATCTGGTGTAATCTTACCGTCTCGCGCTTTAATAGCCAATCTTTTGATTTCGCGTTCAATTTCTGCCAATGACATTTGCTCAGCATTTCTAAGTATAGGAACCATTAAACCTTTTGGTGATGATACTGCTACTCCTATATCTGCATATTCATGAAAAATTATTTCGCCATTTTGAATTTGTCCATTTACTGCTGGATAAAGATAGAGTGCTTCGGTTACTGCTTTAGTGAAAAATGACATAAAACCAAGATTAACATCGTGTTTTTTGGCAAATGCCTCCTTATACTTGGCCCTTAGGTCCATGATCGGTTTCATGTCAACCTCATTAAACGTTGTAAGCATGGCCGTTTCGTTCTTAACCATTACCAAACGTTCTGCAATTTTTCTTCGCAGCATCGACATTTTTTCTCTTCTTATTTCTCTTGTACCCCCCCAAACGGAGATTGATGCATTATCAAATCCTTTTGCAATGGCATTATTAACATCCTGTTTCGTGATTCGACCATCTTTTCCTGATGCAACAACTTGATTAGGCATCACCTTATTTTCGGCCATTAACTTCGAAGCAGCAGGTGAAGCTGCACCTGCAGCATAACTTTCCGATTTAACAATTAGGTCGGGATTAGGTGAAGGTTGAGGATTTGCATTCGGAGCGCTTTTCGGGCTTTTAATTTCTTTTTCAGGAGTTGCAATACCTGCTGGTTTAGCAGCGGATGTATCGATTAAACAGACAACCTGCCCCACCTTTACTACATCACCTTCGGCAGCCATTAAGGTAATAGTTCCAGACTCCTCAGCGGGCAATTCCAAGGTTGCTTTATCAGAGTCTACCTCAGCAATTGCTTGATCTTTCACTACATAATCGCCATCAGCGACCAACCAAGCTGCAATTTCAACTTCGGAGATGGATTCACCTGGTGAAGGGACTTTCATTTCTAATTTTGCCATGGATATATCTTTATTATAGTTAAATTTTAGCGTATGAAAATAAGCGAGTATATAAATTTTCTAATCTTTTTTCATGTAATTTTTTCGAACCTTCAGCAGATGCTGCGGATGCGGGCCTGCAGATCCCAATTAAATTTCCTTCCTTATAATTCATGGCCATAAATGCCCAAGCGCCCATATTTTCAGGTTCTTCTTGCGCCCAAATAACATTTTTCGCTTTATATTTTGCCAGCACATCATCCAGCTGCTTTTTAGGCAGTGGGTATAATTGTTCAACCCTGACAAACGCCATATTTTTAACATTTAATTCACGGGCTTTCGCTTTCGCCTCGTAATAAAATTTGCCAGAGCAAAACACAAGCGTATCCACCGATTTTTTTACGGCGTCCACATCGTCAATCACTTCTTGAAAAGAACCTTGAGCCATTTCTTCCATCGTAGAGGTAGCATCGGGATGGCGGAGCAATAATTTTGGTGAAAAAACAACGAGTGGCTTTCTAAAATCTCTTTTTAACTGTCGCCTTAGCACATGAAAATGATTCGCGGGAGTAGAAGTATTAACAACTTGAATATTTAAATCTGCTGCCTGTTGAAGAAATCGTTCCATTCTTCCACTTGAATGTTCTGCTCCTTGCCCTTCGTAACCATGAGGTAGTAATAGAACAAGTCCACTTTGAGTGGCCCATTTATCCTCACCTGCTGTGATGAATTGATCCACCATAATTTGAGCGCCATTAAAAAAGTCGCCAAATTGCGCTTCCCAAATGGTTAGACTTTTAGGTGTTGCCAAAGAATAGCCATATTCAAAACCCAAAACACCGTATTCAGATAAAAGAGAGTTATAAATAGAAAAACGTGCTTGATTTGGTTCTATTAAGTTTAGGGGAATAATTTCCTCCTCCGTATCTTCCGTTATAACAATGGCATGTCGATGAGAAAAAGTGCCTCTTTCCACATCCTGGCCTGAAATTCGTACTGGGTGACCTTCTATCAGCAAAGAGGCATAGGCGAGCATTTCTGCCGACCCCCAATCCACTTTGTTATTAACAAATGAATTGTATCTATCATCAAATATCTTTGCTATTTTTCTAAAATACATTTTTCCTTCTGGAAGCACGGATATTTTTTTTCCAAGCTCTTGTAGTTTTTCAATAGATACACCCGTGTCAATTGACTTTTCGAAATCCTGAGGAGTGCCATGTCGAAATCCTGCCCAAGTTTCACTTAAAAAATCATACACCAAAGCCTTTTCATTTTTTCTTGATTCAAGGTGTTCTGCCTCCAAAAAAGACACATATTCCTCTTCAAATCCCTTTGCTTCTGCTGCATTAATAACCCCTTCTGCCTCCAATTGATTAAAGTAAATCGTTTTTGGATTAGGGTGTTTTGCAATAAGATTATAAAGCGATGGCTGCGTAAACTTAGGCTCATCTCCTTCATTATGCCCATATTTTCGGTAGCATAACAAGTCAATAAAAATATCTCGTTTAAACTCTTGTCTGTATTCAACTGCGATTTCAATTGCTTGAACAACCGCTTCAACATCATCTCCATTTACATGAAACACAGGACATCGAGTAGTTTTGGCGACATCAGTGCAATACGTTGAAGAACGACCATCAAGATAATTGGTTGTAAAACCAACTTGATTATTCACAACGATGTGAATTGTTCCACCCACTTTATAGCCATCTAACTGCGCCATCTGAATGGTTTCGTATACAATTCCTTGGCCAGCAATTGCTGCATCACCATGAATAAGAACGGAACAAACTTTTGAGTCATCTTCAAATACATGATCAATTTTTGCTCTTGCAATTCCTTCAACAACCGTACTAACTGCTTCAAGATGTGAGGGATTTGGAGAAAGAGTGACACCTATCTCCTTACCATTTGACAAGGTTATTTTTGAAGAAAATCCTTGGTGATACTTAACGTCTCCGTCAAAAGTTGACTCAAAATCAAACTCTTTCCCTTCGAATTCAGAAAAAATATCTCGTGGTCTTTTTTGAAAAATATTTGCGAGTGTATTTAAGCGCCCTCGATGCGCCATTCCCATAACGAAATAACTCAATCCTAATTCAGAACCTTTATACATCAATGCATTCAATGCCGGTATCAGCGCTTCGCCCCCTTCAATTGAAAAGCGTTTTTGACCTACAAATTTCTTTCCTAAAAAATGCTCGAAACTTGCGGCTTGATTTAATTTATTAAAAATACCAAGCTTTTGTTCTTTGGAATACACTGGTTTATTTACTGCCTCCATCTTTGACTTAAGCCATTCCACTCTTCTTGGAGTTCGTATGTACATAAATTCAGCGCCAATAGAGAGACAATAAGACAATTCCAGGTGACTAATGATCTGTTTTAAAGTGGTGATTCCTAAACCCAAATCATTTCCTGCTTGAAACTTTTCCAACAAATCGGTTTCTTTCAGGCCAAAATTTTCAACGGCTAATGTAGGAGAGTACTGCCTTCTTTCGCGGACAGGATTGGTTTTTGTGAATAAATGACCTCGCGTACGATAGCCATTAATTAAATTAATAACCTTAAATTCCTTTTGGAAATTTTCCGGAATTGATCCCTCAGCATCGTAGACAGTTTTTGCAAATTCAAATCCTTCGAAAAACTTTTTCCATCCTTCGTCAACACTTTCAGGATCTAAACAATACTGATTATATAAAAATTCTATTGCATTAATATCTGCACTACCCAAATACGAGACTTTATCCATGCTACTCTATCACTGATTAATAGCAACAAAGTTAAGAATTTAAGCACTAAAAAGCACTAAAAAACCTATTCAAATTACCATATCCCGATAAATTTGAGTTAAACAAAAGAAAAAAATGTGCGACACTAAGTAATAAGCCACTCGATTTTATCTAATTATTTATAAATTTTTGTAACCAAGACCACCCAGGAAAAAATTAAAACCACACCGCCAATGGGTGTAATTGGGCCTAAAAAAGCGACGGGAAAGGGGAGTAATTCTTTTAAGGCAATCCCGTAAATAGACCCACAAAAAAGAGATAAACCGACTAACATTCCAATAGAAATTGCTCTTGAACTAAACCCAAATTTCTCTTTTCCAATTCCCAATATTAAAAAGGCCAAAGCTTGATAAAATTGATAGCGAACAGCAACTTCAAAGGTATTCAACGATTGAACACTTACCAATTCTTTCAACGCGTGAGCGCCAAATGCGCCAAAGATTATTGCTAAAGTAAAAAGAATTGCGCCAATTTTAATTTCAAATTTATCCATTATATTATTTTATTAGACAAAGCTAACAATCTTAATTTATTACCTTTGTTTGTGAAAAAAAGTAAGACAGGTACTTATTGGGTTATTCCATTAGCATTTTTATTGCTTTGCGCCTGTTCTGGCCGAGTTGAAGCAGAACTTACAGAGGAGCAATTAAACCAAGAATCAGATAAATATTACCAGTTTAGCGAATTAAATTTATCCGGTTTTGATTTCACTGCAACAATCAAAGTGCCTGATGAAACAGCCGGTATTGGCGCTTCTTTCAAGCCAATCATCACACATGAAGAAGATTTTAAATGGATAATTTCCGCAGGGCCCAATTTTATTTTATACATCGAAGACTATGGCGATTATTCCTTATTAATGGAAGATTTTAAGAAAAAAATGTATTCAAGTGATTTATTTGACATTAAGATAATTAGTGAAAAAAATGGGGTGATTCTTTACAGCAGGCAAATTAAAAAAAACACCTCTAAGCAAAGCAATGAGAAATCAAAACACATTACTTTTCATCTCTATGCTATAAAGAAATTAGGGAATGTCTATTATGAAATCAAAAATAAAGAAGAGGGAGATTCTAGAAAGGTTGGTGAACTCATGGAGAAATCTGTTGCATCATTAAAAAATATAAAATGACCATTACGCGAGAAGCCATACTGGAATTATTAGAAAAAATACAAGACCCTGACCTAAAAAAAGGCTTGGTGACAGCCAATTTAGTAGATGACATCCAAGTTACTGACCATACAATTTCGATAACAATTTCGATAACAAATCCGGCACTTCATGCACGTAAGCGAATGCAGGAGGCTGTAATTTTTAATGTAGGACGGTCCTTCGGAAAAGATGTTTCGGTAACTTGTCAGGTTAATAATAAGCAAACAGATTCCGAAAATAAAGTGCGTACAGTTTTACCTGACGTTAAAAAAATAATAGCCATAGCATCAGGAAAGGGAGGTGTTGGTAAATCAACCATCACATCAAATCTCGCTGGAGGACTTGCTAAAAAAGGATATCGTGTCGGCATAATAGATGCTGATATTTACGGTCCATCCATCCCTACCATGTTTGATTTGGTTGGAAAAAGGCCAACAATGATCGATGTTAATGAAAAACAATTGATTGAACCAATAATAAATTACGGGATAAAAATACTTTCAATCGGTTTTTTTACCGACCAAGACAATGCCGTTGTTTGGCGAGGGCCAATGGCATCAAAGGCCTTAACACAAATGATCACCGATGCCCATTGGGGAGAATTAGATTTCCTTCTTGTAGATCTCCCACCTGGAACGGGCGATATTCATTTATCTTTAATTCAAACAGCACCATTGGATGGAGTTGTGATTGTTAGCACACCTCAAGAAGTTGCCTTAGCAGATGCTCGAAGAGGAATTAATATGTTTAAAATGGATGGGATAAAAGTCCCAATAATTGGAATAGTAGAAAACATGGCTTGGTTTACACCTGAGGAATTACCACAAAACAAGTATTATATTTTTGGTCGCGATGGAGCAAAAAATTTAGCGAGTGGTATGAATGTGCCATTTCTAGGCGCCATCCCTTTGGTTCAGAGTTTAAGAGAAGCGGGAGATGCTGGTAGACCGGCTGTTTTTCAGGACGATACCATTATGTCTATTGCATTTGACGAATTAGTTAATACCTTTATAACAGAATTAGAATCTTTAGACCGACAAAAATCACAACTTAGCAACAATGGATAAAGAAAACATGGAAGAAAAAGTATTGCTTGCAATAGAGCAACTTAGGCCATTTTTACATGCAGATGGGGGGGATGTTTCTTTTGTAGGTATTACTAATGATGGCGTTGTGCAGGTGAAATTTAGCGGGTCTTGTCTAGATTGCTCCATGAGCGAAATGACCCTAAAAGCTGGAATAGAAGAGGCCGTAAAAAAAATGGCGCCTGAAATTAAATCTGTAGAAGCAGTTAATTAATCTACTTTAATAAAAATATTTTTGGGTTCCGTAAAAAAGCGTAGCGCTTCTAAGCCTCCTTCACGTCCTACTCCGGAAGCTTTCATCCCTCCAAAAGGTGTTCTTAAATCCCTGATTAACCACGCGTTTACCCAAACGATTCCCATATTCAGTTGATCTGCAATGCGGTGTGCTTTTTTAACATTTGTTGTCCAAACAGAACTAGCCAAGCCATATTTTGTAGAATTTGCCATCATTAAAACTTCTTCTTCCGTATCAAATGGCATGATCGTAACCACAGGCCCAAAAATCTCCTCTTGATTGGTTTTACAATCATAAGGCAGGGATTCAAAAATTGTTGGTTCTAAGTAAAAACCTTTATCATGAGGAGCAGGCAAAAACACCCTATTTCCTCCGGTCAAAACTTTCCCTCCTTCTTTTTTCGCTAAATCAATATAGGTTAAGATTTTAATTAAATGACTTTCAGAGACGATTGCACCCAAATTAGCTTTTGGATCTTCAGGAAAAGAAACAATTGAAGTGGATACTTTCGCTACAAATGCCTGCTTAAATTTTTCATAAATTCCTTTTTGAACAAATATTCTAGATCCGCATAAACAAATTTGCCCTTGATTGGAAAAAGAAGACCGAATGGTTGTTTTTAGCGCATCGTCAAAATCACAATCGTCAAAAATAATAGTAGGGTTTTTTCCACCTAATTCCAAGGAAAGTTTTTTAAACATTGGAGCCGCTGTCCTGGCAATATGTTCTCCAGTAGCCGTTCCACCGGTAAATGAAATTGCGCTAATTTTTGGGTGCCTAACCATCGCGTCACCAATTTTAACCCCTGTGCCATTCAAAATATTCAGGACACCTGGAGGCAATCCTGCTTCGCTGGCAATTTCGCCTAACATTGTTGCAGTATAGGGCGTTATTTCACTTGGTTTGGCAATAACACAATTTCCAGCCGCAAGCGCAGGAGCGATTTTCCATGTAAAAAGATACAATGGTAAATTCCAAGGGGAGATACAAGCAACTATTCCAATTGGTTTTCTTGTCGTATAATTAACGCCAATTCCTTCCATATAATGAGATTCGGAAGAAAAATGAATAATCGCTGATGCAAAAAAGTGGAAATTAGAAACTGCTCTTGGAATATCGACGTGTCTAGCAAGAGTGATTGGCTTTCCATTATCCTTGGATTCTGCAAAAACAAACTGGTCCATTCTTTTTTCAATTCCCTCAGAGAAACGCACTAAAATCTTGCTTCGTTCTTCCGCTGGCATATTCGACCAAATCGGAAAAGCTTTTTCTGCAGCCTTAACTGCTAAGGCCAAATCATTTTCATCTGAATCGGGAATAAGACAATACACCGCAGCAGTCGCTGGATTTATATTATCGAAGTATTGCTCATTGATAGGTGGGCAATATACTCCATCGACGTAATTCATTAATTTCTCCATTCCGCAAAGTAAGGTACAAATTTGAGAAAAAGAAACTACTAATTCACACTTTCAAGTTCGAAAGCGACTTCATTTTTCCTGCCTACCAATTGCCAAGGAGGATTATAGCCAAAGAAATAGCCGCCCCCTTTGATTTGAAGTCCTTCCTTTAGCACTGCTTGTTTTAATTCATTCATTCGTTTGTCCATCTTTTTATCATTAATGAATCCTCCGAAAGTGAAAACAGCAAATAATTTAATTTCTTGTTTTTCAAATTTTATGGCCGAATCAATTGGCTCTGGCATACGTCCTTTTGCATTGCTGGTTGGCGCTACAAAAGAAAAAGAGGCTGTAGAGTCCATATGATAAATAACAGGAGCTGTCATAGCAATTTTCTCATTTGTTTTATTTTTACCAAAAATATAAGATGCAATAGTTCTAAAGCCCTGACCTGATTTCTCGTCGTAACTTGCTACGCCCAAATCAGTCGTGACAAGCAACATCGGCTCATATTTTCTCAATTCAAATTTAGGGTATTTTTTAAGCACTTCATACTTAGGTGTTTCAATGTCGGATGCCACCACAGAGGATATAATTGAGAATAATTTTAATCCCACAATAATTACAAAAAAAGTAACAATAGAAAATATAAAAACAGTCATTTTATTCATGTAATTGTGGTTTAGTTTTCTTTTTAAATGCTGCCATCCGAGGCTTACTCACTCCTTGAATATAGCCATTATTCGGATTCTTCTTTTCATAATCTTGGTGGTAATATTCAGCAGGATAAAAAACAGTAAAAGCAACAACTTCAGTCGTAATTGCTTTAAATGTCTTCTTTTCCTTCAACACCTTAATATATGACAATGCCTGTTGTTTTTCCGTATCATTTTGGTAAAAGATAGCAGAACGATATTGCGTTCCTTTATCCGGCCCCTGCTGATTTAAAGTCGACGGGTCATGTGATTCAAAAAAGGCCCTAACTAATTTTTCATATGATACGGACGAAGGATAATACACTACTTTTATTGCTTCAGCATGTCCCGTATTCCCTGAGCATACTTGCTCATAGGTAGGTTTTACCGTCTTACCGCCGGTATATCCTGATTCCGCCGATTTAACACCCACTATTAATTCAAAAATTGCTTCAGTACACCAAAAACAACCGCTTGCAAAATAGGCTGTTTTTGTCGCTTCTTTTTGAGCGTAAAAAGTTGAAAAAGAAAAAGTTATGAATAAAATAAATATTGATCGTATCATATATACTTAAACTATTAATTGATGAATTTGTTCAAAATATTCTAAATTAATTGACTAATAACCCGTGATTTTGCCTTTTTCCGTAGCCTTTACACCTTCTAAAATCCATAATGGAGCTTGTTCATTCATTAAAAAGTGGTCAAAAAATTGACGCATACGAATACTTAAGTCCATTTTATTGGGCATTTTGGTAAGGTTATGGTCATCATTATTGTAATTCAATAACCAACAAGGCTTGTTTAAACGGCGCATCCCATTGTAGATTTCGATACTCTGATACCAAGGAACAGAACCATCCATATCGTTGTGCATTAATAAAAGTGGGGTACTTACATTAGGAAGATGAAAAATCGGCGAGTTTTCAATGTAAGCATCTTGCGCCTCCCAAATCGTTTTGCCAATCCTACTTTGAGTCGATTCATATTGAAATTGTCGATTCAAACCTGAGCCCCACCTAATTCCGCCGTAGGCAGAAAACATATTCCCAACAGGGGCACCTGCCATTGCTGCAGCATACCTACTCGTCATGGTAATTAATTGAGCCGTTTGATATCCACCCCAACTTTGACCTTGCAATCCCATTTTTAATGAATCAACAGGGAAATTTTTAATTAGGTGATCCGTTCCGCTCATGATACAATTATAGGCTGATTTTGCTGGATATCCCGCCTTGTAACGAATGTCTGGGATAAAAACCAAGTAGCCTGCAGAAGCATATTCCACCGGGTTAATGGTGCTAGAAGAAGGTTTTGGGGCGTTATGATTATGCAAATTGTCCGCATTTAATTCATAATAATATATGATCAGTGGGTACTTCTTTGTTGGATCAAAATCTTCCGGCTTATACACCAAGCCCTCTAATGAAGTACCATCATATCCCTTCCACTTTACCAACTCTACCGTTGCCCAATTGTAATCTATTTGCTGAGGATTGGTGTTAGAGATAATTTTTTCATCTGAAAAGCTGCTATCCAACAAACTGATTTCAGGGTATTGAGAAATACTCATTTTACGCAACATGATTTGCTTATTATTTTTTGATTTAAGCAAGGATGTAATAATATGATCTGTTTGGTAGACCTCTCTGAAATCCAAATGGCCATTATGATTTTGAAAAGAAAAAATATGACTGCCTTTTGTTTTAGTGTTCAAGCCTCTTACATAACAATCATTTAAATCAACATAGACGCTATCTGATTCCCATTTAGTAAGCGATAAGCGAATACCATTAAGGGCTCCCTCGTTTTCTGTTAAACAAGTTAGTTTTTTCGTTTCAAGGGAATAATTCCAAAGATCAAATTCGGAAGAAACAATAAAATTATCTTCTCCGGCAACGTATTGCATATCTCGGATTGGCCCTTCCAACATTGGCTGGCCATTTATGTCCTCGTGCCATGTAACATTTTTTACCTCACAAGTAACACAAGTTTCCGTATCCTTATCCATGTCAACTAAAAAATGGTTTTTGCTAGTTGCATCAAAATAAGAATAGAAACGTCCTTTTGGAGACAAGGCGCCACCGAAACCTTGCGCCGCCTTTATCAATCTTATCTCGCCGGTTTGCAAATGAATCCGGTAAACATCTTCTAAGGCAGGGGAACTCCATTGCGATTGTATGGCATAAGAACCATTTGAAGTTGCTAGTAAAAAGTCGCCAATTTGATTTTTATCAACATAAACTCTCAAGGTATCATTACTTAGCTTAAGGATCTTTTTATGTACAATATCCAACACATATAGGTCATTCTTTTTAAGATCCTCTTTTAACTGAACCAATTGCTGCGGTTGAATTCGATCGTCTTGATAATGCCAAATATCCAACTGCACTTTTTCAGCATCTAGCAAGGTATCCTTTACCACTTTTACTCGATCCGCTACCCCAAAAAACAAATAGTTTCCTTGCCTGCTAAACAAGGGTGCCCGATTTTCACTAATTCCTTTCGTTGTATCAATTTCCTTGGTTAAGGAATCCCCAATTACCCAATCTACCCAATCTGAGGTAGACATAAAATGAAGCTTAAATTGCTTTATTTTCGAAGAATCGGAAGAACTTAAAAAAGCAACTTTTGAATAATCCGGGCTCCAAGCAGGCAATTTATAGGCTGTTTCATTGATTAATTGATGACTACTTTTTGAACTAAAATCATAAAAATGAAGAGAACAAGAATCCGATTTTACTTTTTGGTGAGTTATAAAACTAATCCATTCCCCTTTCGGCGTGAATTCAAACTCCGTAACCTGTTTCTTTTCAAATTCCTTTTCCAACGAATTATTTAAGACCACTAATAATCCACCATTAGATTTAGGTGCTGGCTGTTCCTTTTTTTGAAATGGACAGTACCACTTTTTTTTCGCAGGGGAAATCTTTGCAGCTTCTGTTAGATAAGCAATCCTTCCGCCATCATCTGATAATTTATACTGCTTTAATTTAGCTACTTTAAGGCTTTTCTGCGTACTCAGGTCTAAAATATATAATGAATCCTTGGGCCATTTCGTTTTTTCCACTTTATTAAACTCACAGTTCCTCAAGGTGTCATAGCCTGGAGTTATTTTAACGAGCAATAAAGTTGAATGAGCATTAAACATAGGATCTTTCCCTCTATGAATTGTATCCGTTTTATTCGTTAACACATTAAATATACAAACAAATCCATCCCCTTTTAATGGCGTAGTTTCATAGGCAATCCAGTTGCCATCATTTGAAATAACCTGTCTTTCAATTTTGTTCCAACGATTATATGCCGTGTGGTCAATTGCTATTTTTTGAGAAAACGTGCCTATGGCGAAAAATAACCCATAAACAAGAAGTAGAGATCGAATCATATTTTATTTTTTTTTGAGCTCGAAAGATAAACCCCAATAAATATTAGCATCATAAGGCCGAATTTTATGGTTGTAATGCTAGAAGAGGAATCAATCGAGGTCCAATTTAGCGTGGCAAAAATAATCGTAAAAAAGATTACCATTACTGGTTGAGCATAAATATAGGTAGATGAAATTGTGGGACCCAACTGCTTTAATCCATACATCGTAAGCAAATAGGTTAAAAACGTAACCCCAACAATGACGTAAATAATTATTCCAACGATATTCATAGGGATCACACTAAAATTAGTGTTGCTGACATCCCTTAGCATTGGGGGAAATAATAGCACGAAGAGAAGTCCAAAAGTAAATACCCATGTAACAACCGTTAAGGGGCGATATTTAACCATTAGCGGCTTGGCCAAAATTAAATACAAGGCATAAGAGATGGTATTTACCACCAGGAAAACATCTCCCATAAACGTAGAAGAGTTATCCTTAAAACTATTCATTGTTAACAAAATAGCACCAATTGCTCCCAAGAGAACGCCTACTAATTGGCGATAATTAATGTTATTTTTTAAAATGAAAAATGAGAGAACTAAAACAATAATTGGATTAAATGCCATAATAATCCCCGCATTAAAAGCCGAAGATTGATTGAGCCCATGAAAGAAAAACAACTGGTTAATGGCGACGCCAAAAAGGCCACAGATCGCTAGTAAAAAAAAGTCCTTTACTGCCACTTTTTCGTAGGCAAACAGTCGAAACATCAACCAAAAAAGCAGACAAGCTCCACTAACCCTTAATAAAATGAAAACATTTGGCGATAAATAAGTCGGCATGACATCTTTTGCTATCACATGACTTGCGGCATACAATAAATTAACAAGTAACAAAGCGCCGTGCGCCTTCCAGATTCCTCTCATTTACCAAAAAATTTCCATTTACTTTTCAATGTCGATTTTCGATAATCATCGAGTTTTTCAGTTACGCCTTGGCTCCTAAACTTATCAAATAATTTAGCTGTTCCTTTCCCTTGTTTATAATCCATTTCATCCGGAAAAAGTGGAATTAAAGCTAAAAAATGTATTGTCTTATCACCGACTATCATCGGACTAAGAAACTTTTCACAAGCGATCGGCTTTGATACAATGAAATGATTTTGGGTCATTGTTGACGATAAACATTGCATTTCTTTACCACAAGGCATTGTATGGCCATGGCCTAACCATGTAGCATTATTTTGAACATATAATTGAACTCGATTTAACCAAGGGAATGCCCAATTCATGGTTGGATTGTCAACGGCATGAATATCCCAATAACTTGGCAAATAAAAATACAACTCTGCAAATTCCTCCCCTTGATGTTTTTCATGTACCATCATTTTATAATCCGATAGATCGGTGGTGATTAACAAAGAACCCGTAAGTTCAGATGGTTTTATTAAAAAGAAATCGCCATAATCGTTTCCTATTATCGAAACATTTTCCTCTCCAAAGCGATTTATGATTTCATTTTTTAACTCCTGCATTTTGTAAAGATAAGTTCCGTTTTTAGAAGGAAGGAAAAACAAGTGATTTTCCGCCATAAATTGTATTCATAAAACTTGTATCCGTTAAGCTAGTAAGAAATGATTTTAGCGCTTGGCGATCCTGCGTTGATAATATAAAAGCACGAATTCGTTTATCTTGGTTTTTGGGGTGCTTTCCACCTTGGACATAATGGTTTAATACATCATCCATACTTTTCATTGAGCCATCGTGCATATAGGGGGCCGTAAGTTCTACATTTCGTAATGAAGGAATTTTAAATTTTCCAATATCTGAGGAATCATTATGAATTCTAAACCGGCCTTCATCCATACGATAATCAAGATAGATCCCATTATTTGCCACTTCAAAGCTTGTAAAAAAAGGCGGTGGGTGGCAGGAAACACAATTTAATACACCAGAAAAAAGTGACCACCCTCGTCTTTGAGAAGCAGATAGAGCGTTCGATTCCCCATCTAAAAATAGGTCAAATTTTGATTGAAAAGAAACGAGTGTACGTTGAAAAGCAGCCAAGCTTCTAGTTAAAACAAAGGCATCAAAGTCCCGATTAAATATCTCTCTAGCGGCAGTTTGATAGGCGGAAACACCTCTTAATTTAGGAATAAGCACTCTCAAATCATGTCCCATTTCAGCGTGATCTTGAAGCGGGACAATTGCCTGCATTTCTAAACTTGGGACGTGCCCATCAAACATCATCGTTTTTAAATACGCGGCATTTAGAATGGACGGGGCATTGCGAAATGCGGTCCTGCCGTAAACGCCTTTGCTCAGGGGCAAACGATCCGTCATGGCAAATTTAGGATTGTGGCAAGTAGCGCAAGAGACCGAATTGTTAATCGAAAGCCTTTTATCAAAGAACAACTGCCTACCCAATTCAACTTTAGCATCCGTGATTGGATTGTCAGCTGGCGTTGGAATGGCAGAAGGGAGACCATGATCTTGATGACAAGAGAATAATAAAATAATACAATTGAAACAAAGAATATAAAGCAAAAAAGAATGCGTGGCCTTTCTTTTCATTGCCTAAAGTGGTTTTGAAGCAATGTATAAAATTTCATCCATTGAAATACGAAATTTATCTATTTGCGCTTCGCTAAAAGAATCTGCCAATCGATACTCCTTCACTTGAAATCCAGCTTTTTCAATCCATTGGGGATAATCCCTTCCGAAAAGGCGCACATGATCATATTGCCAAAAATGTTTTTCACGCTCTTCTGGAGAGGTAATCGTTTCATCTTCATAGGTAATGGCCCTGCTCATATCTTGGGGGACTTGCATAATTGCCCATCCACCCGGTTTTAACACTCGGAAAAACTCCTTCATACATTGAATTGGGTCAACAACGTGCTCCATCACATGGTTACAAAAGAGGACGTCAAAAGAATTGTCCTCTAAGGGAATTTGGTGAACATCGAAATGCATATCCGCAATAGGAGAAAGTAAGTCTGCTGTTAGATAAGTTAAATTCGATTGTTTTTTAAACGTTGGAATAAAACATTGCTCAGGCGCGATATGAAGCAATGATAATTTTTCAGGTCCAAAAAAATTAGATTCATTTTTTAAATACAACCACATTAAACGATGCCTTTCTAAGGTTAGGTCGTAAGGACACAAGACATTATCTCTGTAGGCCACATTAGAACCATAAGACAAAAACTTTGAAAAAGACCGTTCACAAACAGGGCATTCTACCTTATTTCCTCGATATAATAAAGGCGCAAAAACCTTAAAAACATAACTCAAGCGAATCAGAAGAGGTCGAGGGAGCTTATTGATAAGGAACTTATAAATGGATTTCATGGAACAAAGTTAGCTAAGTTTTTCAATGAGACAAAGCCAACGCGGAAGTGTAAAGTTTTGATTAGTTTTGTTTTTCAAACCTAGCATATGAAACCCTTTCTTTTACTAAGCTCTACTTTTATAATTACCATGACACTTCACTCTCAAAATTCAGCAATAAAGGCAGCCAAGATTCCCCATGACTTATCTATCCATGGGCACCATAGGACAGATAATTATTTTTGGATGAAGGAACGCGATTCAAAAGAAGTATTGGATTATTTAGGCCAAGAAAACAAGAGTGCTGAAGCATATTTCGCCCCGCTGCAAGGTTTTGTTACAACATTAATGACGGAATTTGACCATCGCATAAACCCCAATGAGATAAGTGCGCCATTTATCTTAAATGGAAAAAAATACCAAGTTCGAAACGAAGAAAAGTTAGATTATCAAAAGGTGATTCTTATTGAAAAAGACAAAGAAACTGTTTATTTCGACGAGAATATTCGTGCAAAAAACAACTCTTTCTACGAATTAGCAGATTGGGCGCCATCGCCAGACAATACCTTATTAGCCGTGAGCGAGGACCTTGTTGGCAGAAGAAAATATGACATCAGCATACGAATAAATAAAACAGGGAAATTTCTAAGTGACAAAATAAAAGAAACAAGCGGAACAATTGTTTGGGCAAATGATAACAAGACCATTTTTTATATAAAAAAGGATCCTCAAACATTACGAGAATTCCAAGTCTTCCGTCATGAAATAGGCACAGATGCCTCGAAAGACGTGTTAGTTTTTGAAGAAAAAGATGAAAAATTCAGCGTTGGTATCGGGAATTCTAAGACAAAGAAATTAATCTTGATTTATTCCTATAGTTCTACCACATCAGAAGAGCAATGGATTGATGCAAATAATCCAAGCACATTGCCGACGATATTCATCCCACGATCCGCTGGTCATATTTATGAAATTTCTGATCATCCAAATGGCTACTATATTTTGAGTAATGATGAGGCTGTCAATAAAAAAGTTTGTTTCTCGGCAACTGCTCCAACATCTATAACTGAATGCCGCGAATTTATTGCCCATGACCCTGAGGTATTGATTGAATCTATTTCCTGCTTCAAGGACTTTCTTTTATTGGAAGAACGAAAAAATGGCTTGTTAAAATTGAAATTGAAAAATCTAAAAGATGGCGTGGAAAACTACATCTCCTTTAATGAAGAAACCTATTATGTCGGCTTAGGACTAAATGATGATATAAACGCTACAAGTATTTTCTATAATTATAATTCGATGACTACCCCAGCTTCGGTTTACCAATATAATTTAGTTTCAGGTGAACAAACTCTTTGGTTTCGAAAAGCACTTATCGATACCAATTTTTTACCGGAAAATTATGCTTCTCAGCGAATTTGGGCCACTGCAAATGACGGTACAAAAATCCCTATAAGTATGGTCTACAAAAAAGGGATTGAACTTAGTAAAGCACCCTGCCTACTTTATGGCTATGGATCTTACGGATATACCTTACCGGATGTTTTCAGTGCTACAAGATTAAGTTTACTTGATCGAGGATTTGTTTTCGCCGTTGCACACATCCGTGGAAGTAAATATATGGGGGAAGAGTGGTATGAAAACGGAAAATTCCAACAGAAAATAAATACGTTTACGGACTTTATCAATGCGGCAGAATTTATGGGGCACATGGGTTACTGCGATAAGGATAAGATCTATGCCCAAGGAGGAAGCGCAGGCGGATTGCTAATGGGGGCTGTCACTAATATGGCTCCTTATTTATGGAAAGGCATTGTTAGCCAGGTTCCTTTTGTAGATGTTGTAACAACCATGTTAGACGAAACAATTCCACTAACAACAAGTGAATGGGAAGAATGGGGCAATCCAAACGATCCTGATTTTTACTACTATATGTTAAAATATTCTCCCTATGATAATATTCACACCATGGATTATCCAGCCATGTACATC
>CAMCQW010000003.1 GCA_945877045.1 Chryseobacterium gleum | reverse complement strand
ATCATTGCCTCTATTAAATGTCTGCTTGTCTTGTTTCGAGGTGCCATATTCAAACAAATATTCTACTTGACCTTTCCAGTTTTTGTTGAATGGCTCTGTGTAGGTTAAATAACCGTAATGACTCATACTTGAATTATTATTTATCTTTTTCTGGTCAATTGAATCAATCGATTGCGTAATCAGTTTTCCATCTGTTTTATTGTCAATAAGCTGTGTAACGTATTTGAATTCTAGCTCCCTGCGAGGTAATTTAAATTTTCTACCAATTGTTATTTCATTTCGAAAATTAATCCCCTTTGATTCATTGTTGTTTTGAATAATTGTTTCAAAAGATGGCGTGAAGTCTTCTCCGAGAAATTTAGCGGAGCTGCTATTTTCTGAATTCGCAATATCAAAGGATACGCTAGGTTTAATTTTAAAGGTTGTTAATGAATCAAAATTGCTGCTAATATTAAAATTAACATTGTGTGATTGATTATTAGAGATATCATTACTCGAATCTCTTGTATAATAAGTAGTGTCAGCCAAAAAATACTGTGATAAGCTATTCGCTACTGCATTAAGTTTGTTGTTATAAAAGGAATAGTTAAAGCCAATCTTTCCCGTTTTGCCAAATTGATCCGAGTAATAAATACCGGCCTTTAATGTCTGTGGAACTCCTCCGGTTAATTTTTGAGCACTTTGATCCCACATGCTCATCCCACTGTTATCACGTTCGTTTTCTAAGCCAAACTTATTCATATCACCCCATCCAAAATTTGATCGTGGTGTATTTGAACTCAGTACGAAAACAGAAATCTTTTGTTTTTTATCAAATTTATTAAAGAGTAATTCGCCTTCATAAAAGCCGTTCTCACCGATTAATCCAAAATCTGATGCGCCAGAAACCTTTCCGAAATAGCCTCGTTTTGCAGCATCTTTTAATTTCAGGTCAAGGACTTGGATTTTTTCATCAGTTCCTAATCCTGCATCCTCGTTTTCCTTCTCATAAACTTGAACAGATTCAACTCCTTTTGCCGCAAGGTTTTTCGTCGCTATGGTCGGGTCAGAGCCAAAAAACTCATCGCCATCAACTAAGACTTTGCTAATTTCTTTTCCTTGTGAGGTAATTTTTCCGTCTTTATCAATTTTTATTCCTGGCAATTTCTTTAACAAGTCTTCTACAACGGCATTTTCACCTACTTTAAACGAATCCGCTACATAAACCAAGGTGTCACCTCTATAATAAATGGGGTTCTTATTCGCATAAATCATTACCTCATCAAATTCTTGAACCTTCGTCCCTAGTTTAATTGATTGAATATCTAAGAGTGCATTTTCTTGATTTCCAAATATATAAATGGTTTTTGTCTCAAAGCTTGGGTGCTCAATATAGAGGGTAAATGTATCAATCGCGAAACCTTTTAATTCAAATTCCCCATTTTTATTTGAATGAGTAAAGCTTAACAACAATGAATCGTTAATTCTTACAGCGGTGATTGTCGCATTGCTAAGTGGCGTAATGCCCGTTGTATCGTAAATTGTCCCTGTGATTTTCATCGCTTGCCCAACTAGGACATTGCTTAATAGGAGAAAAAAGACGGAAATAGAAAAGGAGAGGATGCGCTTCATAGAGATGAATTAACTTAAAAGTTGTCAAAGGTACAACTTTCACAGAAATGATTATTTTTCAATTATTTCTGCATTTAATAATCCCTGAAATGTAAATCCGTCCGCTTCAGTTACTTCTGTAAATTCTACCTTAAGCAACTTATTCACGTACTTTTTTTCATCTGCTTGAATTTTTTGGATTGCTATAATATCTGGCTGAATAGCTAAAACTGAGAAATAAGCATCTTTACCGCTTGTCCCTACGACAATAAATTCTTTTCCGGCGGCATCCATGAAACTTAAAAATCGAGTTTCAAATCTTCCGGTTTGTTTCAATATTTCCATGGCTTCTTTATAGCCAAAATTGTATTTTTTGTCGGCAATAAAATTAAGTTTTTCTAAGGATATTTCACTTTTTGCTTTTCTTGAACAGCTGTAAACAACCTGTTCGTTTTCACCATAATACGACTTAATCTCTCTGCAAAAACTCTTTTTATCAGCAATTACTGCGGTCTTGTTTATGGCACTAATAAGCTTTTTGTTTTTAAAATAACAATGGATAGCTATTGTTGTCCCTTTCGAATCTGAATATTCTTGGGACAATTTTAATATTTCGCCATTTTCATCGATTAATCCATTAACGGATTGTGTCTCACCATTATCATTACTGTAAATTAAGCTACGAATTTGAAGCAATGATGGATTAACATTAATCCTCTTCATTTCATTTTCATATTGTGCTTCATTTCCAAAAGCGCCGCCTGGTTTTTTTGAAATCGGTGCCCCAGTATTAGGATCTAATAATGATTCAGTTCTTGTATGGCAAGACATTAGGGATAATGCCGCAACGATACTATATATAAGGGTCTTTTTAATCATAATAGCCAAGTAATTGGTTGTTTAACGTATAATAATAATTATAGAACAAAAATAAAGTTATTTTTAGTGTTTTAAAGCATTAGCGTTCGATAAAAATAAAGAGAGTTGTCTAAAGTTCGTTTTCAACAGGAAAATGAATTGGTTTTAGAACTAAAGGGCTTGTTTTGTATTTAATTTTTTGTTTATCGTATTTTTACGCTATGGTTAAAGCAATAGGGATTGATTTTGGATTAAAAAGAACTGGTTTAGCCATGACAGATGACCTAGGCATAATTGCTAGTCCCTACGCTGCAATAGCTTCCGATAAACTGATGGATTTTTTGATTCAACTTATTGCCAAGGAAAAAATTAAATTGATTGTTTTAGGTTTTCCTACATCATTGGATGGAACTGACACGCATATTACGGAAAACGTCAGGTTGTTAAAAGAATCCTTAGAAAAACAATTTAATTTACCGGTAGAGTTGCAAGATGAGCGAATGTCTTCTTCTCGAGCGATGCAAGCCATTCATCAAGGTGGAAAAGCGAAACAAAAGAAAAACAAAGGATTAGTAGATACCATTAGTGCTACCTTGATCTTACAAGATTATATGGATACTTGCGATAGTTAAACTTCCTTTATTACTTTTGCATCAAATTAATTAGCATGATTCTGCCTATTGTTGCCTACGGTGATCCGATATTAAAGATGGTTGCGGAGGAAATTCCAGAAAATTCACTTGAGTTAACTCAGTTAATAGCTGACATGTTTGAAACAATGTATCTTGCTAAAGGGGTAGGCTTGGCCGCTCCACAAATAGGGCAGAGTATTCGTCTTTTTATTGTAGATGGAGCGCCATTCGCCGATGAGGAGGGAGAAGAGCCAGATCCTAAAGCGGTGGGGATAGATTCATTTAAAAAAGTATTTGTCAATCCAATTATTGAGGAGCAATCAGGTGAAGTATGGGCGTTTCAAGAAGGATGTTTATCTATACCAAAGATTCGTGAAAATGTACATAGAAAAGAATCAATTTTAGTCTCCTATTTTGATGAAAACTGGTTGTTTCATGAAGAACGATTTGATGGATATGCTGCCCGAATAATTCAACATGAATATGATCATTTAGAGGGGATTTTATTCATAGATAAGTTGGCACCTTTAAAAAAGAAGTTGTTAGCGAAACGCTTAGGAAATATTGTGTTGGGATTGGTGGATGTGGATTATAAAATGAAATTTAATAAAAAAAAATAAATGAAGATAGTGAATAGAAATTTCGTGTTTTTTAGTTTATTAATGTTGATGATTCTGGTAGCTTGTACCACTCAAAATGAAAAGGATAAAGCATCATCCTTTGAAAAACCAGTGACGAAGGAGGAGTTGATAAAATCAATAAAGTACATGGAGGATTCCATTACATCTCTTCAAAAAAATCCTAAAACGGCTAATAAGATTCCAAGTTTGACACAACTGGAATTAATAAATCGACTTAAGCTCTATTATAGGTGTTTTCCGAATGATGCTTATTCGGCAGAATGTCTTTTTAAAATTCACATTAAATATTCAGATTTAAAAGCGCAAAAGGATGGGATGGCTTATGGTGATACCTTATTGTCGAAATTTCCTAGTTATAAAAACCGTGACTTCTTATTAGAGAGTATGGCATCTAGTTACGATGTTATTATAGAACCCCGTGATACTGCGAAGGTCAGAAAATATTATAGTCTGCTATTAAAAGAAAGTAATCTATCGCCAGAAAAGCGCCAAGATATTGGCTTTCGATTAAAGCACCTTGAATTGGATTTTTTCGAATTTATTGACTTTCAATCTAAGCAAACTACAAAGCGAAAAAAATAATTACTTTTTAGCTTGTTAATGTTCTGTTAATTTTTTTTAGGCTTCGGAATAACCATGTATATTTGATAAAAATATAACGCTATGAAAAAACTAATTTTAACTTTTTGTCTTTTGTTCGTTGCTGCTGCAACAACAAATAAGGTATCTGCTCAAATTGAGAAAGGTGCAAAAATCGAATTTATGAAAGAGACACACGACTATGGCTCTATCAAATACGATGCTGATCCGTATTGTACTTTCGAATTTAAAAACACAGGTAATGAACCATTAATCATTTCCAATGCAAAAGGATCATGTGGTTGTACGGTTCCTGAGTGGTCAAAAGAGCCAATTGCTCCAGGAGCTACAGGTTCTATTCGTGTTAAATACGATACAAAGCGACCAGGTCCAATCAATAAAAGCGTAACAATTGATTCAAACGCTATCAATGAGCCGAGTAAAATCATTCGGATCAAAGGTGAGGTTGGACCAGCACCAGAAGGAGGAGCTCCTGTAAATAACATTGGCGCACCAACTGGAAATTAATATTAAATCTTATTGTGAAAAGGTCGCTTTATTTAAAGCGGCCTTTTTTATTGCTCAAAAAATTGCCAAATAGGTTCATTTGGTACAGGTGCAATAATGGTTATTGGATCTTTTGTGGTGGGGTGGTTGAATGATAATTCACGTGCATGCAAACAAATGGATCCATCTGGATTCGATCTTTTGGCCCCATATTTTAAATCGCCTTTAATCTTACATCCAATTGTGGATAGTTGCGCTCGAATTTGATGGTGCCGCCCCGTTTCTAAATGAACCTCCAATAAATGGTAATTATCAGAGGATTTTATCAATCGATAACTAAGCTTTGCTTCTTTACCACCCAATGTTTTAGGGGTGCAAACGTAACTTTTATTTTGCTTCTCATTCTTTTTTAAGAAATGTACGAGTTCTCCGGATGTCTCTTTTGGTAAATTTTCAACGATCGCCCAATAAACTTTATGGGTGTCTTTTTCTCGAAATTGGGCATTTAAGCGCTCTAATCCTTTGCTTGTCTTTGCAAATATTACAGCTCCACTAGTTGGTCGGTCTAAGCGATGAACGACCCCACAAAATACATTGCCCGGTTTATTGTATTTCTCTTTCAAGTATTCTTTTATGCCGTCAGGCATCGTTTTATCACCTGTCTTATCGCCTTGAACTATTTCTGAGGGTAATTTATTGATAACAATCACATGATTGTCTTCATACAAGATATTTTTAGGATCCAAGTTTCGTTTATTTTGAATTTAATTTGTTGTAAGATTTATTTCTTATTCCTGCGGTGATACTTAGTAATGCGAATACAATAATAGTAACGATTACCCAATTTGGTACTTTTCCTAATCCATCTCCTTGAGCGTAGGAATGCAAACCAACAAGCATGAAGTTAACGCCAAAAAAGGTAAATAAAATGGCCGAATATCCCCAAAATGAGGCTATATTGAATACAAACTTACTTTTCATTGCTGGAATATAGCGGAAATGTAAAATAACGGCATAAACTAATACGGAAACCAATGCCCAAGTTTCTTTTGGATCCCATCCCCAATACCTCCCCCAAGATTCATTTGCCCAAACACCTCCTAAAAAAGTACCGATAGTTAACATAAATACGCCAATAGTCATGGTCATTTCTGAAATATAAGTGAGTTCGGTAATGTTTCGAGTAACGATTTCACCATTCGATTTTCTTCTAAAAATATAGAGAATAATATTTAATAAGCCCAAGACGCATGCTAAGCCCAAAAACCCGTAACTACCGGTAATGATTGCTACGTGAATCATTAACCAATAAGATTTCAAGACCGGGACTAATGGTGTTATTTCTGGATCTAGGAGATTCATTTCAGTTACAAAAATCATTAAAGCAGCAAGAATTACAGTTCCAGGTAATACCACGGCATTTTTTCTTGAAAAAAGGAATCCCGCAATCATTGTTATCCATGCAATAAAGATGACTGCTTCGTACCCATTACTCCATGGAGCATGTCCTGAAATGTACCAGCGAAAGCCCAAGCCTATTCCATGATAAACGAAAAACACAATTAAAATGAACACAAATACTTTTCTTACAATGGATAGTATCTTAGTTGTGCGTGATTTAAGTTTTGTAAATACAGAAATATAAAACAGGATTAACATTAAAAAGCCAACAAGGAGGTATATTTTCCAAGTATTTGCGAATAGTTGCATTTTATTATAACTTATTTCAATGTTTACTTTATTCTCAGATGGGACAACATTAGCAGCAATAGTTCGTTGGAATTTTTTTATGATTAACAATTGTTTGGATGCTTCGCTATAGTTTCCAGTTTGAGCCGCTTTATCAATAAAACTAAAATACTTTAGCGTTTCATATGACGTAATTGAATCAACTTGCATTAATGACCTATCCATAGGAATATACCAGGTATTATTTGCATCTTTCTTTTTGGGAATTATGCGCATATATTGCCATCCCAAAATGCTATTCACCACCTCAAACTTTTCATTAAGTTTGATTAATTTTTTTTCAAATTCATCTCGTTTCGATTCCGATTTTTGAAAAGCCTTTTGGTATAGGTCTTGCCATTTGAAATTTCCTGATTTAGCACTAATTTCTATAACGGGCACGAATTTTTTTAGCTTTAAGCGCTCTTGTAATACCGTTGGAACTGCTATTATTGGCTCATGTGCCCAATATTCAGGATACATGTGCATACTCATAATAAATTGGACACAATTTAACTTGTTGAATGAGTTCTTCCCGTGTATTTTACGTGATAATTGGTCACTTAATGAGTGGAAAGGAACAATTCGGCCTTCATAATTTTGAACTAAAAGCGAAGCTAATTCTTGTGAATGATCGCTACCTATAACCCGATGAATTGGTTCGGGGGTTTTTGAATGGTCGTGTTGCCCGAATAGATTACTAGAAAGAGGCATACTTATCAAAATCAGTAAAACAAGCAGGCTGTTTTTTTGCTGCTTTAATTTCTCAAGTTTTGTGTTTAGGTCACGGAATCGCCCATTAGGAGAGAAAATAGATAATATCATTCCTATAGCCATTAGCAGATAGCCGATGTATGTAACGGTTGTACCAAGCTCATCGTAATTAACACTTAGTCGCGTTCCCTCTTCATTTTCAGGTGTTTTTGGGTCGTCTAAATCGTAGCTAGATTGAAAAAAGCGATATCCTTTATAATCGGTCACATTATTCATAAATACTTTACGCTTACTTTCATAATTATTTTTTGGATCAATAATAGTTAATTCACTTTCGAAGGATGAAGGGGATTCTGACCCGGGATATTTCGTTAATGTGAATTGATTACAATTCATGGAAAATGGTAAGGGCATCCGTATTGACCCATATTCCAATTGCAACTTAATACCGTCGAGTAAAAAGTATTCGGGTGTTGGTAATGCGCCCATTCCACCCATCAAGCGAATGACTTTTGAGTCTTTTCCAGATGAAACTTTAAGCGTTAAATAATCAGCTCCAACATTCTTCTTTCCTGATGGGAACAATTTTTTTCGAGCGTGTTTGATTAGTTGCTTTATCACAAATTGCTCGCTTCCGGCTTGGTATAAGGTTGTTGTTCGCATGGTGTCCCACTCGTTAAGTATTAATTCATGGTAGGCGCTATCTGGAATTTCAGCACCCGTTTGCCGAGCCTTTTGCATTTGAGACATCGGCAAATAACGAATAGGAATGGAAGCTTTCATTAAATATCCTTTACCAGCGGCTTTAATTTCTATTCCGGGCATAGCGAGCGCTTTCCCAAATGAAACGGGGATATTTCCGACCATAAAAATCTCGTTTTTTTCTAGGTAATTGGATTGCATCCCATTGGTTATAATATCAATTACCGTTTCTTGATAGGCGGCCTTTATTTCTAGGCTATCAATCATTTTAGATTGAAAATCTAGGTATTCAACTTGAATGCTCTTTTTCCCAATTTCTAAAGAATGGCTAAAATGATTATTAAAAAGAGGGATGTCGACAGGGCTTAAAAAAGTGGGGTATGCCTCCATTTGTGTTTGCTGGCCATCATCTGCAAAAACAAGTAATTTTGGATCCGCAGAATAGATGAAATTTGAAGAACTTCCCTCTCGAATAACCATTAAGCCTTCAAAACCGATATAACGGGTCAATGCGGCACCAACCATGATTATTAGAAAAGCAATATGGAAACTAAACAGTGCTATTTTTTTAGGTTTCCACATTTGGTGGGTGAAAATATTTGAAATTAATCCAAAGCTCAAATAAATAAGAAGAAGGGTAAACCAGGAGGAGTTGTAGACAACAATTTTGGCTGTTTGAATCCCGTAAATTGATTCAAGAAATGTGGCGGAGCCGATGGCAAGAAGAAATAGTAGCAAGGCCATGGAGATATAGCGCATTGCAAAAAAGTTTTTGAATAAGCGTTCTAACATATAGGAATGTTTTTAGCCACAAAAGTAAGCATACCTGCGCTTTTATATAAGATAATCTTTTTATTTTTTAGTAACCGAGGCTTAGTCTTCTCATAATTATGTTCGACTCTTAATTATCCCCTTGCCATTGCGTTAATTGAATAAAAAAAGAAAGCCATCAGTCTAGGACCGATGGCTTTTATATTGACGTTTCCAACTATCCGAAAAAAATCGGTAAGAAAGAAACGAGAAAGGGCCTAGGGCCCTATACTCTTACATCATTCCAGGCATTCCACCGCCCATTCCGCCCATGCCAGCGGCTGGGTTATTTTCTTCTGGTTGGTCTGCAATGACACATTCTGTGGTTAATAACATAGCTGCTATAGAAGCGGCATTTTCAATCGCAATTCTTGTCACCTTTGTAGGGTCAATTACACCTGCTGAATATAGTTTTTCATACTTTTCTGTACGTGCGTTATATCCGAAATCATCTTTCCCTTCTTTCACTTTCTGAACGATGATAGCCCCTTCTCCTCCTGCATTGGCAATTATTTGTCTAAGCGGTTCTTCCACTGCTCTTCTAACGATTGCGATACCTGTTGTTTCGTCTTCATTTAGGCCTACCATTTTATCCAAATTAGCACTAGCTCTAATTAAGGCAACGCCTCCGCCAGGAACAATACCTTCTTCAACAGCGGCACGTGTAGCAGCTAACGCATCGTCTACGCGATCCTTCTTTTCTTTCATTTCCATTTCTGTTGGTGCACCAATAAACAGAACTGCAACACCTCCTGAAAGTTTCGCTAAGCGTTCTTGTAATTTTTCTTTGTCGTAATCCGAGGTGGTAGATTCTATTTGAGATTTAATTTGAATAATACGCCCTTTAATATCTTTCGGATTTCCCTTCCCGTTTATTAGGGTAGTATTGTCTTTGTCAATTTCAATTTTCTGAGCAGTACCCAACATTTCCATGGTAACATTTTCCAATGTCATCCCACGTTCTTCAGAAACTACCTGTCCACCTGTTAAAATTGCGATGTCTTCCAACATGGCTTTTCTTCTGTCGCCAAATCCTGGCGCTTTAACAGCGGCAACTTTCAAAGAACCTCTTAATCTATTTACCACTAAAGTACCTAATGCTTCACCGTCCACATCTTCCGCAATAATAAGTAAGCTTTTTCCCGCTTGTACAACAGGTTCTAGAATGGGCAACAATTCTTTCATGCTTGATATTTTCTTCTCGCAAATAAGAATCAATGGATTTTCCATTTCAGTAATCATCTTTTCAGCATTCGTAACAAAATATGGGGATAAATAACCACGATCAAATTGCATTCCTTCTACCGTTTTCACTTCCGTTTCGGTTCCTTTTGCTTCTTCAACAGTGATAACACCATCATTTCCAACCACCTTCATGGCTTTAGCAATTAATTTACCTATCGTTTCATCATTGTTGGCTGAAATAGTAGCAATTTGCTCTATTTTGCTGTTGTCAGAACCAACTTCTTTGGAAATTTTCTTTAGATTAACAACAATTGCTGCTACCGCTTTGTCGATTCCACGTTTAAGATCCATTGGATTAGCTCCTGCAGCAACATTTTTCAATCCTGCTGTAATTATTGCTTGTGCAAGTACGGTAGCTGTTGTTGTTCCATCACCAGCAATATCGGCTGTTTTGGAAGCAACTTCTTTAACCATTTGTGCCCCCATGTTTTCAATAGGGTCTTTCAGTTCTATTTCTTTTGCTACAGTAACACCATCTTTTGTGATTTGTGGCGCACCAAATTTTTTGCTAATTATAACATTTCGACCTTTTGGTCCCAAGGTTACTTTTACTGCGTTTGCTAAAGCATCAACACCTGTTTTTAATTTTTCGCGTGCTTCAACATTGAATAATATATCTTTTGCCATTTTATTTTTTATTAGAATATTCCATAAACATCTGACTCTCTCATGATGAGAAAGTTTTTCCCATCAATTTTAATTTCTGTACCAGCATATTGCCCATAAAGTACAGAATCACCTGGCTTTAGAGACATTGGTTCGTCTTTTTTTCCACTCCCAACTGCTACGATAGTACCATGTAATGGTTTTTCTTTTGCTGTATCCGGAATAAAAATTCCGCTTGCTGTTTTTTGTTCTACCGGTGCAGGCTCTATAATTACCCGATCCGCTAATGGTTTAAATGTTACTGACATATTTTTTATAGTTATTGTTTAATTAACGGTCAAAATTAGACGAATTTTATGCCAAATGACAATTCCCGACATTATTACTTTTTTTGCAAGTTTTAATCACAAAAAAAATGTCAGAAGTAGTGACATACTGACATTTAAAAGCCTTGAATTGACAATTTATTTTCTATTTTGGTTTGTTGTTTGGCGTCTGAGGCTGTTTTGCTGGAGCCTTTTCGTTGCCCTTTTTCTGCTCGGTCTGTTGTTGTTTTGTAACATTAGATTTTAAGCTAGGTTGTAGCATTGTAACCATAATACTACCTGCAACGATAATTCCTGCAAGCGACCAAGTTAATTTATCGATAAATTCATTCGTTCGCTGTACGCCACCTAACTGCGCTGGCGAACCAAAATCAGAACTTAATCCTCCACCTTTAGGATTTTGAATAAAAATAACCAAGGTTAATAGAATCGCCGCAATTATGATAATGATAGATAAAAAAGTACCCATGTTTAGTTTATTAGTTTAATAGATAAATGCTTTATTTGGGTTGCAAATATATTCTTTTTTTCGGGATATAATAGTATTAATTGCTCATAAACATAGATTGCTTTAGGATAATTTCCTTGAAGAATAAATATTTTGGCTAAGGTTTCACTTACGGGCATCTTATTTTCATCAATACTTTCCTTCGCTTTTTTGATTGGAGAATAGAAATCGCGTTTTTGTTTTTCAATTGGAATCATGGTTGATGTCCGTTCTTTCTTTTCAGTTTTCTCTTTACCATCAGCCATTTTGAGCCAATTGTTAAAAGATTTTGGATTTACATCGACGGTGGTTGTTTCGGTTTTTATTGTTTTTTGTTCGACGATTGGATTTGATGAGGCCGCTTCTTCCGCTGCTATTTTTAACTTCTCTCCATCTTCATTAAATTCTTTAATAAAGACGGTATTGGCAACGGATGATTTAATTAGTGTTTCTAGTTCATCTGTTATTTGTTCAGCCTTTTCTGTTTCAATAATCAATGTTTGTTCTTCTACAACATCAATCGTAGTATTTATTGGAAGGGTTTCTATAAGTTCCTCTTCTTCAACTGGTTCTTGTTCCTGGCTTAAGAGCTGATGTAGCACTTGCCGATTTGAAATTTTAAAGGCGTGCTTGAGTAATTCTCCTTCAAAATGGATGTCGCCAGAATTTTTCAATTCTTCTAGATACGCAATCGCAAAAATGGAGGCATAGGGGTATACAGCAATTAATTCTTTAAATTCCAACAGCATGTTTTCATCTAACCCTTTATGGTTAAATAAACGTTGATTGATTGTTGTTTTATTTAGTATCACCAATTACTCATTAATTTGTTAATCAGGTCTTGCACAATTTGTTCGCTTATATTTTCTAATAATTGATTTTCAACAGATGCCAAATTTGTCGTTGCATCGAAATCTTCAAACCGACTGCTTGTTAAAGTAGTAGTTCCTTCTGATGGCTTAGTTGTGTTGATAGTAAATTGCACTGTTACAGTTAATCTATTTTTGGAAGCATTGTCCCCGTTTTGAATTGCAATTGGGCTTACTTGATACGATAAAATTTGACCTTCAATTTGAACCTCAGCATCTGTCAATTTAGTTGCAAGGGAAAGCCTTGTATTGTTTTGAATACCATCTTTAAGCTTCTCAGTTAACTGTGCGCCGTAGAATAAAGGGCAATTTGGTGCATTTATCATTAATGTTTGGATGTGAAACATCTTCCATTCTATTGGCATTGAGCCAGTGTCTTTGAAACTAACACTAGTTGGCCAACAAGATGTTAGGAGCAATAATGCTAAAATACAACACGTTAACTTCATAAATCGGTGAGGTTAAATTCTTTGATTTTGCGGTAAAGTGTTCTTTCGGAAATCCCTAATTCGCTAGCGGCATATTTTCTTTTTCCTCGATGTTTTTCAAGTGCTTTTTGAATCAATTCTTTTTCACGGTCTTCCAAGGAAAGGGATTCCTCGTAAACCTCATGATTTTCAAATGTTTCAGTATCAGTTTTCTGTCCAGTAGGTATTTCAGGTCTGCCAGGTGGTAAAATGCGCGAAGGATCGTTAATGGGTTCATTGAGGTCATTGTAAATTCTATTCACAACTGCCGCTTGGTCATGATTTAGATTGATATCTTTTCCTTGAGAAATCAATTCCACGACTAATTTTTTTAGTTCCGTTAGATCTTTTTTCATTTCAAAAAGAAATTTATACATGATTTCTCTTTCGGAAAAGGATTCATTTACCGACTCATTAATTCTCACGGGCGATTTGTCTGCTATTTTGGGTAAATAGCTGTCTAATAATACGGCGTTTATTTCTCGGAGCGTTTCAATAACAGAAAGTTGTTCCACTAAATTTTTTAGCTGCCGAATGTTTCCCGGCCAAGGATACGCTGTCATTAGTAAAACGGCATCTTCCGTCAATTTAATGGGCGGCATGCGGTATTTATCTGCAAAGTCTTGTGCGAATTTTCTAAAAATCAAATGTATATCTTCGTGGCGATCCCTCAATGGGGGAAGTTGAATAGGAACGGTATTGAGTCGATAATATAGGTCTTCTCTAAATTTACCGCTGGATATTGCCTTAAGCATATTTTCATTCGTTGCTGCAACAACACGAACATTTGTTTTTATTACTTTAGAAGATCCTACTCTTATAAACTCACCGGTTTCCAAAACACGCAATAAACGCACCTGGGTTTGCATGGGTAATTCGGCAACTTCATCTAAAAAGATGGTGCCACCATCCGCCACTTCAAAATAACCTTGTCGACTTCCACTTGCGCCAGTAAAGGCTCCTTTTTCGTGACCAAAAAGCTCTGAGTCGATTGTTCCTTCTGGGATAGCGCCGCAATTAACCGCAATATATTCTCCGTGTTTTCGAGCACTAATGTGATGAATGATTTGAGGGATGATCTCTTTTCCTGTGCCACTTTCTCCTGTCACTAACACTGAAATATCTGTTGGAGCAACTTGAATAGCAACTTCTATGGCACGATTTAATAGTGGTGAATTACCAATAATACTAAATCGTTGTTTTACTTGTTGACTATTCATTACCTATTTTTTTACTCGTTTTCAATTATTTCACCAAACAAGGTAGCAGAAGTACAGGAGCTTATTTTTACATGTACATAACTCCCTTTTTCTATCGAAGATTTAGGAAAGATTACCATTTTGTTTCCGCCTGTCCGTCCGCAATAGTCTTCGGTAGATCTTTTTGAATGTCCCTCAATGAGCACTTTATGAATACTGCCGATTTGCCGCTCATTTAAAATTAAACTATGCTGTAATTGTTTATTGATAATTTCTTCTAATCGTCTCCCTTTTACATCATCTGGAACATCATCCTCAAAGCGCCTCTCTGCTAAGGTTTTAGGCCGTTCAGAATATTTATACATGAAGGCATAATCATAATTCACTTCATCCATTAAGGACAATGTTTCTTGATGTTGCTCTTCTGTTTCGCCACAAAAACCACTAATGATATCTGTGGTAATCGCGCAATCAGGCATCATTCTTCTTATGGCCGCTATTCGATCTAAATACCATTCCCTACTATATCCTCTATTCATTCTTTCCAAAACTTCTGTGTTACCAGATTGAACAGGTAAGTGTATGTAGGGACAAATATTTTCATAGCTAGCCATCATATGCAATACTTCATCCACCATGTCTTTTGGATGTGATGTACTAAAACGAACCCTTAATTCAGGAGAAACTAATGCCACCATCTCGAGTAGTTGAGCGAAATCTGTGGTGGGTTCTGCCTCGGATTTTATTTCTCCTTTTGAGGTAAGATTCCATCTATAACTGTCGACGTTTTGACCTAACAAGGTGACTTCTCGGTACCCATCTGCGAAGAGTATTTTACATTCATCGACAATCGTTTTAGGATCGCGAGAACGTTCTCTGCCTCTTGTGAACGGAACCACACAAAACGAACACATATTATCGCAACCCCTTGTGATACTCACAAAAGCCGAAACTCCTCCTTGGTCTAAACGAACGGGCGTTATATCGGCATATGTTTCGTCACGCGACAGTAATACATTTACCGCTTTTTGTCCAGTTCCTACTTCTTCAATAAGGTTAGGAAGGTCGCGGTAGGAGTCAGGTCCTGCTATTAGATCAACTAATTTTTCTTCTTCTAACAAGGCTTTTTTAAGCCTTTCAGCCATACAGCCTAAAATCCCAATAACTAAATTGGGGTTGGCAACTTTTTTACTTTTAAATTCTGTCAGGCGCTTTCTAACTTTTGCTTCTGCATTCTCTCTAATGGAACAGGTATTTATAAAAACGACATCCGCCTCATCAACATTTCGAGTTGTTTCATAACCGTCTTTTACCAATATTGAAGCAACCACTTCGCTATCTGCAAAATTCATTTGACAGCCATAGCTTTCTAAGTAAAGTTTTTTCGTTGGAGTATTAGAAGTATTCGATTCTATCAGCAAGGATTCTCCTTGCCGGCTTTCATCATGATTTTCTGTATTTTTTAGTTCCATTTTCTATTCAGCAAATTCTAGTACAAAATTAGGCAAATAGCGCTTAGTGTCAAAATGTCAGTAAAAAGAATTTAATTTTATTTAACTAGTTAATAAGGCAATAATTAAAAATCTATTAAAGTATTTTGCGACTTGTATTGAATTCATTTTACATTTGTATCGAAAATAAGAGAGCATGGCAAAGAATTTAGTGATCGTTGAGTCACCGGCAAAAGCAAAAACTATCGAGGGGTATTTGGGAAATCAATACATTGTTAAATCTAGTTATGGTCATGTCCGGGACCTTGCGAAGAAGGGGTTGTCGGTACATATCGAAAATGATTTTACGCCTGTTTATGAGGTGACTCCTGAGAAAAAAGCACTAGTCGCTGAACTAAAAAAACTAGTTAAGTCTTCAGAAATAGTATGGCTTGCAACGGATGAGGATCGCGAGGGAGAGGCAATTTCTTGGCATTTATTTGAAACACTTGGATTAAAAGAAGAAAATACAAGGCGGATTACGTTTAATGAAATCACCAAAGCTGCCATTTTAAAAGCAATCGAGAATCCAAGAAAGGTCAACAAAGAGTTAGTTGATGCGCAACAAGCACGACGTATTTTGGATCGAATCGTTGGATTTGAATTATCACCTGTGCTTTGGCGAAAAGTTAAACCAGGATTATCTGCGGGTCGTGTTCAATCAGTTGCTGTAAAGCTAATTGTTGATAAAGAAGATGAGATTGAGGCATTTAATTCTGCCGGTTTTTATCGTGTTGTTGGAAGTTTTCAGGCATTAAACGGAAGTTTTAAAGCAGAGCTCAATAAAAATTTATCGAACCTAAATGAGGCAAGCTCTTTACTTGAGAATTGTATAAATGCCGATTTTTTTGTTGAAAGCACGGTAAAAAAACCGGCAAGTAAATCACCATCGGCTCCTTTTACCACCTCTACATTGCAACAAGAAGCAAGTTTGAAATTGGGTTATTCGGTAACAAAAACGATGAGTGTCGCACAACGCTTGTATGAGTCAGGTTGGATTACCTACATGCGAACTGACTCAATGAATTTATCTGAGACCGCTATTAATGCGGCGAAGGATGAAATTATTAGAAAATACGGAGAGGAATATTGGAAATTAACGAAATACACAACCAAATCAGCTGGGGCGCAAGAAGCGCATGAGGCAATTCGCCCAACTGATTTTTCGAAAAGCGACTTTTCTGGTGAAAGTGACGAGAAAAAATTGTATGATCTAATTTGGAAACGAGCTATCGCTAGTCAAATGGCACATGCAAAACTGGAAAGGACAACCATCACTATTGGTGGATTAACTACGGGGAATCATTTTGTAGCGAAAGGCGAAGTAATACTTTTTGATGGTTTCTTGAAAGTTTATTTAGCATCGAATGTAGATGAAGTGGATGAAGAAGAAAATGACCTACTACCTGCGGTAAGTGATTCAGAAAAATTAGAAGCGTTAGAAATTAAAGCTACGGAAAGATTTACAAGGCCACCTGCCCGTTATGCGGAGGCATCTTTAGTTAAAAAATTAGAAGAGTTAGGCATCGGTCGACCTTCAACCTATGCTCCGACGATTACGACAATTCAAAATAGGGGCTACGTTGAGAAAAAAGAAAACGAGGGTCAACTTAGAAATTATCAAGAACTTACATTATTAGCAGGTTCGATTAACACCAACACGAAAACAGAAACTACTGGAAAAGAAAAAAACCGATTGTCGCCTACAGATATTGGAGTCTTGGTTACTCGTTTTTTGAGCGAAAATTTTGAAAACGTACTGGATTATAATTTTACAGCTAAAGTAGAGGCTGAATTTGATGAAATTGCCGGGGGACGGATAAAGTGGACAGCCATGCTTGAGGATTTTTATAAGCCTTTTCATGTTACAGTTGAAAACACATTGGAACATTCAGCGCGCGCTACAGGAGAAAGAGAATTGGGAATTCATCCAAGCAATGGCAGAAAAGTAATCGCACGAATGGGCCGTTTTGGTCCCATGGCGCAAATTGGTGATGAGGAATTAGATGGCGAAAAACCATTATTCGCCTCCTTATTAAAAAATCAATCGATTCATACTATTTCCTTGGAAGAGGTGTTGGAATTATTTAAGTTACCTCGCATGCTAGGTGCATATGAAGAATTGGATGTGAAAGCAAATATTGGTCGGTTTGGGCCATACGTTCAGCACGGAAAAGCGTTTATTTCCATCCCAAAGGAGGATGACCCGATATCTATCACCTTGGAGAGAGCGATTGAGTTAATTGTTTTGAAAAAAGAAGTGGATGCGAATCGCTTGGTAAAATCATTTGATGAAAGAGAGGACGTCACACTTTTAAATGGAAGGTGGGGTGTTTACTTAAAAATTGGAAAAGATAATTTCAAACTTCCTAAAGAGGTAGACGTTGAAAAAATTTCGTTGGAAGAATGTTTAACCATTGCGAAAAATCAACCTCAAAAATCAACGGCAAAAAAAATATTTAAAAAGAAATAATAGATTATATTTGTCAATATGAGCGGGAGTGTAAATAAGGTAATTTTAATTGGTAATTTGGGAAAAGATCCTGAGGTGAAGCGCTTTGAAAATGGGGCTGTAATCGCATCTTTTTCAATTGCCACTTCCGAATCGTATGTAGATAAACAATCTGGCGAAAAAAAAGAAATCACGGATTGGCACGATGTAGTGTTATGGAGAGGTTTAGCAGAAGTGGCAGAAAAGTACCTGCATAAAGGAACTAAGATTTATGTCGAGGGTAAATTAAAAAAAAGATCTTGGCAGGATAAAGAAGGGAATACTCGTTATAGTACAGAAGTAGTTGGGGATGAAATGACCATCTTATCGAGACAAGAAAATAAAGAAAATAACGCTGCTCCATATCGTCAAGAAGAAAATGTTAAAGCGGAAAATAATTTACCTGATTTGGCACCCGAAGACGGTGATGCCTTACCATTTTAATTTAAATGAATAGTATCGAACCTCCCAGTTTAGTCTTACCAGAAATCATGTGCGCAGGAATTGATTCGGAAACGATCATATATGCTGTCATTATATTTTTTCTACTGTTTTTTTGTGCGGTGATGTCAGGTTCTGAATCCGCCTTGTTTTCGATTAATCCCGATGAAAACAATAAGTTAAAAGCCGAAAATTCCAAAGAAGCAAAGACAATCATTCAATTGTTGTCAAATCCAAGAGACTTACTTGCTACCATATTAATCGTAAATAATTTTGTAATTGTTGGGATCGTTATTCTGTCCACCTTTGTATTGGATGCAAATTTCCCCGTGAAAGAAGGAAACGAACTAATACGCTTCTTTATCGAAGTGGTGGGAATTACCTTTATGATTTTACTAATCGGAGAGGTCATCCCAAAAATATATGCCACTAATAATGCCGAAAGAGTTTCTCGTTGGGTAGCCAGACCATTGTATATATTAAGTAAAACGCCTCCGATTTCCTGGTTAAAATGGGTGCTCGTTAGTGGGAGCAAATTCATTTATAAAGCAAAAAGAAAATCAATTCATGTTTCTACTGACGAACTTGAGCATGCTATTGCGCTTACAAAAGAAAGTTCAACATCAGACGAAGAACAAAAATTACTGGAAGGAATTGTCAAATTTGGTAGAACGGAAGCTTCTCAAATAATGAAGCCAAGGATCGAAATGGCTGTTTTGAATTCGGATTGTTTATTTGACGAAGTACTTGCTTTTGTATTGGATGCAGGATATTCCAGGATCCCGGTTTATAAAGAAAATACCGACAATGTTATTGGAATTCTATATATCAAAGACCTTCTTCAACATCTGTCAAAAGGAAAAGAATTCAATTGGGTAGAAGTAATTAGAAAACCATTTTTCATACCTGAAAATAAAAAAATTAACGATTTGTTGCAAGAATTTAGGAGTATGAAAATGCATTTGGCGGTTGTGGTTGATGAGTACGGTGGGGCATCCGGAGTGATTACCTTGGAAGATATTTTGGAGGAAATTGTGGGGGATATTACCGACGAATTTGATGATGACGAAATAGCATTTGAAAAGGTAGATGACTTCACCTACATATTTGAAGGGCGGACCACCTTAAACGATTTTTACAAAGTCGTTGGGGTGGATGGGAAGGATTTTGAAGCGATTAAAGGAGATGCTGAAACGTTGGGGGGATTTATCAATGAGCAGTCGGGGAGAATCATGAAAAATAAGGAATTTATTTTGCAAGGTAATTTTAAATTGATTGTTGAATCATCTGATAAAAGAAGAGTGAAGTTGGTTAAGGTTTTAATAAATAATAAATAATGTTTAAGAATTTAGGAGCAATGATGAATTTTAAGCGTGCTTTTCTGTTTTTAGAGGTCGTCGTCTTTTTTTTTCTTACAAACATTACCTTATCCTTTTTTCGAACAAGTGATTTTATTCCAAAACCGCCCACTTATTTAAGGATTAATCTTCCAGATCACTATTACCATAATGAACAAGTAGCTTGTTTTGTTATGTTGGAGGCGGCTGATATTTTTACTTTAAAGAATGTTAGCACCGATAATAAAGGTCAATGTGCCCAGGAGATAGATCTCGGCCCCATTAATGGCACCCTCTATCTTTTTTATAAAGCATTTAATTCACAAGATTCACTCGCTCAACTGATTAATATTTCTAATGACTTTATTGATGACCACAAAATAAAGGCTGATAGAATTGATTTTCAACAAATAATTGACCCAAAAAGAAGGGTTTTTGGAACATTTTTCACCTTGAAAGGAAACGTGGCAACCAATTATCAATTTTATTTAACCGACTCAACTTCTAATTTTATTAGGGGAGAGGTTTTGTTAAATTGCAAGCCGAATTATGACAGTTTACGGCCATCGCTTGAGTACTTGAAAATTGATTTGCTACATTTAGTAAATAGCCTTCAATGGAAAAAAGACTAAATCAGCTTTACCTTGGATTAGGAAGTAATTTGGGGAATAAAATTGAAAATATTGAACAAGCACTTGTCCTCATTCATGCTGAAATTGGATCAATAACTAAAAAGTCTACTTTTTATTTCTCTCAGCCACAAGGGTTTGTTTCTAATAATGATTTTGTAAACATGGTCATAAAGTTGGAAACGGATCGTACTCCTTTTGAAGTATTGAAGGGGATAGAACAAATAGAAAAAGTAGTGGGAAGGACCTCAAAATCAACTGGTATTTTTCAGGATAGGCTTATTGATATTGATATTTTGTACTTTAATAAAGAAAAAATTCGTACGGACTTTCTCGTTATTCCTCACCCTTTTATTTTTCAGCGCGACTTTGTTCACGTTCCACTTATGGAAATACTGGACGATTTAACATTAATAGTATTACGACATTAATACTATGCTTTTTTTTTGGTTAGGATATTTATATTTATATTTGTGACTAATTATTAAATAAAAAGTAATTTATGAAAACAAACCTAACTTTTTTATCCTTAGTCGGCATTGTTGCAATACTAGTTTCTAGTTGTGATTTATTAAAAGATGTCACTTATTCAGTTACTCCTAATCCCCTAGAATTACATGGCGATAATGTGAAAGTTGCTGTAACAGTTACTATTCCTGAAAAAGGGATTAAGAAAAAAGCGAAAGTGGAAATCACACCTGTTTTTGGTGATGCAAAACTTACAACTTGGACTATCCAAGGGGAGAAAGCGACAGGAAATGGCCAAACAATTACTTTCAAGCCAGGTGGAACCGCTACCTTCGAAGAAGTGGTTGCCTATAATCCTTCTATGGAAGCGACAAATTTAAAACTTACAGGTAAAATTTACAAAGGGACGAAAGAAAAAGATGTTCTTCCAGAAACTAAGATCGCGGATGGAACAATTATCACTCCTTTGTTAGTTCACAATGAGTTTAAAATGTTACTTGCTGAAGATAAATTGGTTCGTACAAATAATAAATCTGTTTCTGCTTTAATTAATTTCGAAAAAGGCAAATCGAATGTAAGGAAGCCAGAATTAACAGACAAAGATATTATGGATTTGGTTATTTGGCTAACAACTGCACAAGCCAACAATAAAATAATGATCAACTCAATCGATATTAAAGGATATGCATCACCTGATGGTGAAGAAGCTAAAAATAGTAATTTGTCAATAGAAAGATCTAGAATGGCTCGTAATGCTTTTATGGATTTAATGAAAAAGGCAAAAATGATGCTTTACGCAGATTCTTCTAAATATTCAGTTAATGGATTGGGTGAAGATTTTGTTGGTTTTCAAGACCAGTTAGCAATGACCACTACTATTCCTGAAGCAGACAAAGCATTGTTTTTACGAGTAATAAAAATGACTGCTGACGCTGCTGAGAGAGAAAAGCAAATGGCTGCATTAGGGAAGACTTATTTGGAATTGGAAAAGGATGTTTTCCCAATGATTCGCCGATCTGTTATTACTGTTAATTATACAGAAAAAGGATGGACGGATGCAGAGTTAATTAGTGCTTCAACGTCTAATCCTAGTTCTTTGACAGTGGAAGAATTATTATTCACAGCTATGACCTTAACCAAAGATGTAGCTGAAAAAGCACGTATTTATCAAGTAGCGACAACAGTTGCTCCATCTGATTACAGAACTCACAATAATTTAGGAGCTGTAAAATACATGCAAAACAAAATGTCTGAAGCGAAAGCTAGTTTAGAAAAAGCAAATAACCTTATGGATAATGCGATGTCAAAAAACAATTTGGCCGGTGTTGCAATGTCTAGTGGTGATAGAGAAACTGCAAAAAAACTTTTAGGTCAAGTAAAGGATAAAACGCCTCAGTTAGCTTATAACAATGCCATTATTAGTGTATTGGAAGGTAATTATTCTGCTGCAATAACTGGATTTGGTAGTGAAGCTTCTTACAATAAAGCTTTAGCACAGATCTTAGCGAATAAATTAGATGAAGCAAGTAAAACAATTGCTGCAAGTTCGGATAAAGAATCTGCAGACGGCCATTATTTAAAAGCTATAATCGCTTCAAGAAGCAATGCTGGTGTTGATGCGGTTGTTAGTTGCTTGAAATCTGCTTTTGCTAAGAATCCAGGATTGAAAGAGAAAGCAGGAAGAGATAGAGAATTTATTAAGTTAATGGCTGACGCAACATTTTCTGCTGCCGTTAAGTAAATAACAAAACATACTATTTTGAAAAGCCTTGATCATTGATTAAGGCTTTTTTAGTTTCACTTAATTTCTCCGCTAAATAAACTTGCTCGTATTGTCCCTTGGTTGGAATTAATTTTGCCTCGCATTGGAGGAATTCCATGTCCATAATGTTAGAATATCCACAATAGGACATAATTAATTTTGTTTTAAGCAAGAGTTCATCTGTTTCTTTCCAGGTATCATTTGGCTTAAAGTATTCGCTTAGTTGAGCAGGGAGCATTGGAACGAGTTCTTTTGATCCAATAATGTATTTAGGCTCTTTAATTTCATTAAATTCTTTTTGGAAGTGATTGATAAGTGCCATTGAAAATTCAATGGGGCCACTTATTAATAGGACGCATTCAATCTCTTTTTTTATTTCTTGAGGCGCATAGCTTGCCGCATTAAATCGAGAATGTATACCGATATAGGTAGCTCTTTTTCCAAGTGATTCCGAAAGCTTCCCAGCAAATCTTTTTTCTTGATCGTCAATAATCCATACTTCATTGAATTTATGGATAAATGATTGATGCAGCCATTGTATAGGCCATGCCATTTTTTTTAATGGAAGCGTGCATTGGTGCGTAATGAATATACTTGGACATTTCTTTGATCGAAACCCATAACGATGGTCTGAGAGCACCAAATCTATATTGAATTCATCTACGAGAAGTGGGACCAATTTCACTTCTCTTTTATAGCATTTGAGTAAGGGAATTAACGATTTTACAAGATCTCTTTTTCTGAATCGACTTCCACGAAAAGTAAAGGGGTAGGGTTCGTTTATGATATAGGTAATTTCCTCGCTAAAATATTGACGCAATATGATAAAATCTGCTTCTCTTCCGGCGAAAAAAACAGTGTTTTTGTTTCGAAGTAAAATACTAACTATCGAAATGCAACGGGATAAATGGCCATATCCCCAATTTAATGATGATAGCAGTACTCGTTTATTTCTAATTTCTTGGGGTATCATTCTTTTTTAGTCTAAAAAGGTAAATTTAGTATCTATTGTGATATAGGTATCGTTGATATTGGTTATTTTTGAATTTCATATAAAAAATACGTAGTATGTTTGATAATAATGAGTTTAGAAAGTATGCAACAAAGCACATGGGGCTAAATAGCCTTAGTCTTGATCACTATATTGAATCTTCCATGACACCCTATATTATTGAGGAACGCCCAATGAACATGACACAAATGGATGTTTTTTCACGATTAATGATGGATAGGATTATCTTTTTAGGTACAGGAATTAATGATCAAGTGGCAAATATCATTAATGCCCAATTACTATTTTTAGAATCGGTAGATCCTAAAAAAGACATTCAAATTTACATGAATTCTCCCGGTGGTTCTGTTTATGCTGGTTTAGGAATTTATGATACAATGCAATATATCCGCCCAGATGTGGCCACAATTTGTACTGGTATTGCCGCTTCTATGGGAGCTGTCCTATTATGTGCAGGTGCTGAAGGCAAACGTAGTGCCTTAAAACATTCTAGGGTTATGATTCATCAGCCGCTAGGTGGTGCTCAAGGTCAGGCTTCCGATATCGAAATAACTACAAGGGAAATTCTCAAATTGAAAAAAGAACTGTATGATATTTTGGCTTTACATTCCAAACAAACCTTTAAAAAGGTGTCGAATGATTCTGATAGGGATTATTGGATGACGGCAAGTGAAGCGAAAGAATATGGTATGGTTGATGAAGTCTTACTTCGAAATCCTAAATAAGTAAAAATGGGTAAAAATGATGCGCAATGTTCCTTTTGTGGGGCGGAACGCAATAATGTAAATATGCTTATTGCCGGGACATCTGGTCATATATGTGATAGCTGCGCCTTGCAAGCAGTTAATATTGTAAATGAGGAACAGAAAGTAAAGGGAAGAATTAATATCAATACATCAGCAAAACATAAAATTCTAAAACCTATTGAAATTAAAAATAGGCTGGACGATTATATTATTGGACAAGAAGCAGCTAAAAAGGTATTGGCTGTTGCCGTTTATAATCATTACAAAAGATTAAACGAGCAAACTGACAATGATGACGTCGAAATTGAAAAGTCGAATGTCGTATTAGTCGGTCGTACAGGTACAGGTAAAACTTTATTAGCGAAAACCATCGCTAAAATGTTGGACGTACCATTTTGTATTGCTGATGCAACCGTATTAACCGAAGCGGGTTATGTTGGGGAAGATGTAGAGAGCATCTTGTCTCGCTTATTGCAAGCGGCAGATTACAATGTCGATTTAGCTCAAAAAGGAATTGTTTTTATTGATGAAGTTGATAAAATTGCCAGAAAAAGTGATAATCCATCAATTACTCGGGATGTTTCTGGTGAGGGCGTTCAGCAAGCCTTATTAAAATTATTGGAGGGAGCGGTAATAAATGTGCCACCTCAAGGAGGTAGAAAACATCCGGAACAAAAAA
>CAMCQW010000002.1 GCA_945877045.1 Chryseobacterium gleum | reverse complement strand
AAAGTATTAAAAAGTCGCTTTAAAGGTGAGTACAAAGAGGAGATTAGGTTGGGTGTTATTTCTACTATTTCTGCCTATTTGATTCCAAAAATGTTTTCAGTTTGGAAAAAAAGCATGGGCGAGATTAATTTAACAATCGAAGAATTAACGACCAATTCATTATTGGAAGCGTTGGAGAAAAATGAAATTGATTTAGCAATTTTTGCTGGTCCACATGCGGCAAATAAATATAGAACAGTTCCTTTATTCACAGAAGAAATTCTCATTTATTGCCCAAGCTTAAAGAAAAAGGAGGTGAGTATGGATGTACTACAGCAGCAAAATCCATGGTTGCTTTCCAAGGGGAATTGTTTGCGCACTCAAATGATAGAATTTTGTCAATTAACAGATAGCCATCGATATGGGCAATGGAACTATCAAGGGGGAAACTTGAAATTATTAATGGAAATGGTGGATAATGAGGGAGGATACACCTTGATACCTGAAAATTTACCCATGTCAGAAAAGCGAAAAAAAGCAATGGTTCAACTCACGTCTAAATTTGGTTCTCCAGCTAGGGAAATAATTGCTGTTTTTCCGAGTCGAACGATAAAATCAAATGGAATAGATCGCATAATACGAGATGTGCAGCTCAACTATATGTCCAGTGGAAAATCTAAAAAAATTAATGTGCTCGGTTGGAAATAATAGTCAATCGGCACAATAACTAGTTATTTTCCGGCTAGTTCTACAAATTCATCGTAACTAACAGGCTTAGCCACCAAACTCACCATTGATTTAAAGAAGTCAGTAAGTTTTTGTTCGGCCATTTGGTCGTAGATTCCATTGGCTTGTTCTTTATTCTGAAGTAGACGAATCGCTGTTTCAGTAAGTTCAGTGTCTTCCGGCGCAGGAATTCCGTATTGAGCATAATTACCTCGCAGCAAGTCTTTTGTGTATTCAACAACTTCTGCTTGATCAAGTTTGATGTTATTGTCTTTAAATATTTTCGTTTGTATCAATTGCCACTTTAATGATTTTAAGTAGCTATCGAATTCTAAATTGATATCTTCTTCTGTTACGGGCTTATCATTGGTCATTCGAATCCATCTTTTCAAAAAATCAGTTGGAAATTCGACCTCTGTTTGTTCCATAATGGAATTAAAAACGGAACGAGTCAATAATTTATCTGAATCTTTGGAAAACATTTGTTCCATATCTTTCTTAACACGTGCTTTTAATGATTCTTCAGAATCAACCTCTCCTTCTTGAAATAGCTTGGCATATAGATCTGAGTTCAAATCGGCCATAGCCATTTTTTTAATTTCGGTGATTGTAAAATTAAAGTTACTTGTTATTTCATTCGCAATTTCTTCCGAAACTCCCAGTAAACTCGCCATATCCTTGCTGTCTTTAGCCACTTTTGACGGAGCTAATTCGAATGTTTCATTCACTTTTTTACCCACTAATAATTGGCTAACCGTTTCATCTTTTAAGAATTCAAGAGAAATCGTTGTTGCGTTTGAAATTCCCTCTGTATTGATAGTCCCATCGGCGTTTAATTCTTGAAATCTACCTAATATCATATCCTTTTCGTCAGCGATATCTGTTGTAATTAACTTCCCATAGCGACGTCTTAAGTCTTCTATTTGCTGATTGATGATTTTATCATCTACTTTAATGGTGGTGTAATTATATTTTTCATCCATTGCTTTTGACATGTCAATGGTGGGAGACAATCCGATTTCAAAACAGAATTCAAAATCTTCTGGTGCATTAAAATCACCTTTTACGTCTGTATTTTCTTTTGGAATTGGATTGCCCAATATTTCCAATTTGTTTTCTGTAATAAAATTGTAAATTCCTTCGTTGGCTAATTTATTTAATTCCTCTGCTAATACAGTTTTTCCATATTGTTTTTGAATCATCCCCATCGGGATATTTCCAGGTCTGAAACCAGGTATTTTAGCCGTTTTGCGATACTTTTCTAATGCGTTCCTTACTTTGTTTGCATAATCTTCTTTCGCAATTTTAACGATTAAATTAGCGTTTAATTTATCTACATTTTCTTTTAAAACAATCATTTAAAACTTAGTTTACAATAAATAAAAAAGGCCCCCATTGAAAACAGAGACCTATAATAGTGCGGATGGAGGGACTCGAACCCGCATACCTCTCGGCACCAGATCCTAAGTCTGGCGTGTCTACCAATTTCACCACATCCGCATTAACTTTTAACTTACCTTAGATTACGTTTAACCTATCGAATAATTCATGATGAATCATCGGGGGCAAAGATAGCGCTATTTTTAAAAAACACAAGTAAGTTTATTATGCTCTTGTATTTTTTTCTTGCATTTTCGCTTTGATTTCTTTCATGAAGTCAGAAGCATAAACAAAGTTGTTGATTTCAGGATTGTCGGTGCTTAGTATGGAATTTTTATCTCCCTGCCACCAATTTTTACCTTTATATATAAAAATAATGTGATCGCCAATTTCAATTACGCTATTCATATCGTGGGTTATAACGATCGTTGTAATTCCAAAATCATAGGTTATGTCCTTTATTAATCCATCAATTAGAATCGCTGTAATTGGGTCTAAGCCTGAATTCGGCTCATCGCAAAACAGGTATTTTGGATTCATCGAGATAGCCCGCGCAATACCGATTCTTTTTTGCATACCGCCTGAACATTCTGAAGGAAATAGTGTGTTTCTTCCATTGAGATTGACTCTTTCAAGACAAAAGTCAGCGCGCATTTTCATTTCTTTTTTCGTCATGGTTGTAAACATCGATAATGGAAACATTACATTTTCTTCAACCGTTAACGAATCGAAAAGCGCTGCACCTTGAAATAACATGCCGATTTCCTGTCTTAGTGCCGATTTCTCCGGTCTTTCCATGGACGTGAAATCATGACCATCGAATAATATCTCGCCACTGTCAACCTCATGAAGCCCCACCATACACTTCGCTAATACGCTTTTTCCAGACCCAGATTGGCCAATTATTAAATTCACTTTCCCTTTCTCGAATTGAGCGGACACATCAACTATTACATGTTGGCCTTTAAATGTTTTATTAATATTATTTATGGTTATCATTATAATAATATCATTTGAGTCAATAAGAAATTTGCAATTAAAATTGCCACACTACTTGCCACAACGGCTTGGGTAGAAGCACTCCCTACTTCTAAAGCGCCGCCTTTAACGTAATATCCGTAAAACGATGAAACAGAAACAATTATAAAACCAAAAACTACAGTTTTAGTTAAAGCATAGTAGACATTTTCCACCTCAAAAAAAGACCTAATACCCATTATATAAGTTTCAGTACTTGTTAAATCAGATAAGATTAAAGAAAGATAACCTCCGATTAAACTCATAAACATGGAGAAGATAACTAAAACGGGAAAAAATAAGATAGCAGCAACGATTTTCGGAAAGACTAAGTGATTTAAGGAATTTACGCCCATTATTTCAAGCGCATCAATTTGTTCAGTAACACGCATAGTTCCAACTTGAGAGGCGATGTTAGATCCAATTTTTCCGGCAAGAATTAGCGAAATTATAGTTGGTGAAAATTCTAAAATTGTACTTGACTGTGTAATATATCCAACTGTATATGATGGTAAGAGAGGGCTGTCCATATTAGAGGCCGTTTGCAAAGCAATAACTCCACCCATAAAGGCTGACATCAAGATTACAATAGGAATTGAACTTATCCCAATTATTTGGATTTCATTGAATAAACTGTTCCAAAATATTGACCACTTTTTGGGTCGTGTAAATATAATGCGAAGCATTAAAAAATATTTTCCTATCGAGGCTAATGATTTCATTTCGCTAAATTAATGATAATTTCTACGCTGACGCGGACAATGCAGTTTATGTCTTTTACTTTTCTAATTTTACCTTGAAATAAAGAATGAAGAAACGAGAAAATTACATTGCGATTTTTAACAAGTATGTACCGGAAGAATTTTCCCCAATTCTCTCCGATCTTTTGTTAGGAACAGCTATTTCTTTTAAAGTGGTCAAAGGACGTAAAACAAAACTTGGCGATTTTAGGTTGAATCATCTTCGAGAAAACCCTGTAATCACGGTAAATGGTGATTTAAATCCATATTCTTTTTTGATTACTAGCCTTCATGAGTTTGCGCATTATTTTACTTTTCAAAAATATGGAACCAAGGTTTTACCGCATGGCGAAGAATGGAAGGAAGCATACAGAAAGCTTATTTTGCCGGTGGTTATGAGTGGGCATCTTCCGAAGGATATCGAGGTAGCGTTAATGCAGTCCTTAGTAAAAACAAAAGCATCTTCATGTGCGGATATTAACTTGAGTCGAATTCTCCATGCATATAACAATTCGAAAACAGCAGGGAATAAGTTAGAAGAAATCCCCAAAAACACTACCTTTGCCTTGAACAAGCGGCAATTTGTCAAATTAAATAAACGTCGTACAAGATATGAATGTAAAGAAGTATCTACCGGAAGAATTTTCCTTGTTCATGCATTGGCAATAGTAACAATAATAGAAGAAAATGAAGAATAATTATTCCTTGATTATGGCAGGTGGAGTCGGTAGCAGGTTTTGGCCGAAATCTACCACTCAAAATCCGAAACAATTTTTAGATGTGCTTGGAATAGGAAAGTCCTTGCTTCGACTTACTTTCGAAAGAATGCAGAAGGTTTCTGCTGATGAAAATATTTTTATTTTAACTAATCGAAATTACTTGGAATTAGTTCTGGAGCAATTGCCGGAATTAAAAGCTGAGCAAGTTATTTGTGAACCTCAACGGAAGAATACGGCGCCCTGTATTGCTTATGCTTCTGCAAAAATAATGGCGATAAATAAAGAGGCAGTTTTGGTAATTGCACCTTCAGATCATTTAATTTTGGATACCTATCGCTTTAAAGAACTTATTGATGTGGCTATTCAAACAGCTGAATCATCCAATCAATTGGTTACTTTAGGAATTTTACCTACGCGTCCTGATACAGGCTATGGTTATATCGAGTTTGCAATGACAGATAGTAGGAAGGCTGGAAGTGTAAATAATGTGTTGCAATTTCAAGAAAAGCCCGATCAAGCCAAAGCCATATCCTTTATACAAGCGGGAAATTTTTATTGGAATGCAGGAATCTTTGTATGGAAAGCATCAACCATTATTGAGGCCTTTAATGTTTTTCAATCTGAACTTCATCAAATTTTTTGTGCAGATATTACTAAGTACGGAACAGAAAGCGAAGCGAGTTTCGTGGAAGACGCGTTCAATAAATGTGAGGATATTTCCATCGATTTTGCAATAATGGAACATGCTAAAAATGTTTCTGTCGTATTAACGGATTTTGATTGGAGTGATCTAGGAACATGGGGCAGTTTAAGCGATCATTTATCGAAGGACCAAAACAATAATGCTATTGTTGGAGAAAATGTGTTTTTATTCAATTCCAACAATTGCTTGATTCATGTGCCAACTGATAAATTAGTTGTCTTAGATGGCCTTGAAAATACCATAGTGGTTGAATCCAATAATATGCTTCTTGTTTTACATAAAGACAATGAGCAAGAATTAAAGAAATATCTAAAAAATATTGAATCTTCCTTACCTCATTTATTTGCATAAAAAGTGGTAAAAATTAGAAACATAGAATTAGGTGATTTTCCTCTGCTCTTGGCGCCAATGGAAGATGTGAGCGACCCTCCATTTCGAGCGTTATGCAAAAAACACGGAGCAGATTTAATGTATACAGAGTTTATTTCTTCAGAGGGGCTAATTCGCGATGCTGCAAAAAGTGTTCAGAAAATGGATATTTATGAATATGAGCGGCCAGTAGGCATTCAGATTTTTGGATATGACATTGAAAGTATGCGCGAAGCAACAAAAATTATTGAGAAAACTAATCCGGATATAATAGATATAAATTTTGGTTGCCCAGTTAAAAAAGTGACGTGCAAAGGAGCAGGGGCGGGGATGCTTCAAGACATACCCAAGTTGATCAGGATGACAGACGAAATTGTTAGGGCCACTAACTTACCTGTTACGGTAAAAACACGTTTAGGCTGGGATGATAAAACGAAATTTGTGGTAAGCACAGCAGAAAAATTACAAGATGTAGGTGTGGAGGCAATTTCAATTCATGGACGAACACGTGTTCAATTATATAAGGGTGATGCGGATTGGACCTTGATAGGTGAAGTAAAAAACAATCCTCGCATGCATATTCCAATCTTTGGTAATGGTGATATAAATTCTGCTGAAAAAGTAGTTGAGTATAAAAATCGTTACGGGGTTGATGGGATAATGATAGGGCGTGCAAGTATTGGAAATCCGTGGTTTTTTAATGAGGTGAAGCATTTTATGCAACATGGAAATCATTTGGCACCACCCACAATTGGCGCACGCGTTGAAGCAACCAAAGATCATTTAAGAATGAGTGTTGAATGGAAAGGAATAAACCTCGCGATTGCAGAAATGAAAAGGCATTACACCAATTATTTTAAAGGGATTAGTCATTTTAAAGAGTATCGCACCCAGTTAGTTACTTCGAATGACTTAAGTGAGGTGAATGATTTGTTGGATTGGATTGCAGCGAATCAGGATCAGTTTTTATTCAATCAAATTGATGTGTAAGTTAGAATTTCACACTAAATAATTTTTTCATGATTTTAGCACCTGGAATTTTAATAGATCCAAGAATATCTTGTTGATTAATGGTGTCAATTTTAAAATAATAATTGGTTTCATTGATAGGCCATAACAGCTGATTTTGATTATTATCGACCATTTTTGGGCTTTTTACCCCTGAATAGAAGAAATAGTAATTGTCTTTTCTTTTCATCGTTAAAAGTGGAGAGAACAGAACACGAAATTGATTGCCTTCGCTGCGCATGATTCCTTTTTGCAACAAGGAGTTAATAAATGCGGGCCCTTTATCATTGGTGTTAAAAAGCAAGGAATAACCAGGAACCTCCACGGTTCTATATTTTTCTACCTGTGTCACATTAAAATCTTCGTCCATTTCTGATACTATAATTCGTTCTGCCACTTGTTGTTTTCCACCTTCAACGAATGAAAGTACACCATCCCAAGCCTCGAGAAATGAAACGGTAGGAAAACTTAATCTTTTCCCTTTCTCGATCAATAAGTTTTTTAAGGGGTCGTTTTTTGCCTGCCTAAATTTTTCAGCGTCCAAGTGTAATTCAATTGATCGTATCGGAGATTCTTGCCCTGAAAAACTTAAGCCAGTTTTTTGAGTTGAAAATGGAAAATCTGCTTTTTTATGAAAACAATATTTTATATTAAAATCTGATGAATCGCTATCATGTGCAATTATTGCATAGTCAACACCGTACTTGTTTAGCTCTTTCCATTTTGAATAAATAACTAAGTGCTCATTTTTAAAGTTTTTATTCGTGAGAAAACCTTCCCATAACCTTGAAATGCCTTTGTATTTAGCATTTTTTACCCTAGAAATAACTTTATTGACCTTATTCCCGGAATAAACAAGCAAATAGTTGGCGTTATAATGGAGGTATATTTTTAATTTAGGAATAAAATAAAGGATCGTTTTATTCTTGGTTGAATCATTAACAGCTAAATTTTGCATTAATTTTTGAATTCCTTGTTTTGTTTTTTCAGGATTATTAACTTGAATAATAGCTCCCCATTCGCCGTTTTGATTTCCAAAAAGATAAATTGGTTTTTGAAAATTTAAGCCATAAGTTTTTCCTTGGCCTAATATGTAATCGGCACTTGTTAAATCTCTAAAAGGTGTTTTATAGAAATAGAGTAGGTCATTTGATTCATTTATGAAATCAAGAAGATTCATTTTGCCAATAAAATCGGCATCAGGTAATCGGTCGATTATTCTTGGCGCTGCACCCTTTGCAAAAATTAAAGGTTGTAAATATAGATAAGCACCAAGTGACAGCGCAAGAGTAGCTATCAACAGCGACTTTTTTAGCATATGGAATTACTTTGAGAAAATATAAAGGGTATTAACTAAATCCAATAAGTGCTTGCCTGAATTCTCCTCTCCACGGAATTCGTAGATCAATTTAAAATTTGTTGATTTGTTGGTTGTCTTCGAGGACTCTAAATACATTTTACCTGATTTCCCTTTCAGTGAATTTATCATTTCACTTCTTTGCTCAGTTAATAAATCGCTTGGAAATCTATTAAGCGTTCCTGCAATATCGATATATCCATTCATAAAACCCTCACTTTTTAATTCCTTAACTATTTTTTTTGGCAATGAATTTGAACCATACCCATCTGAATGGTTTAAGGCTAAATCCTCATCATTTGTAAATATAAATAAGTCATTTTTATTAATCATGTACAGCGGAGCTGCATCAAGTATGGCATTATTAAAAACCCAATAATCATCATGTTTTTCAAATTTGCTGGTTACTCTTCCAAGATTTTTTAAAATAATTTCAGGAATATCTCCTCTTCCTATGGAAAATCCTACTGTAAAGATCGGCATGTCCTCAGTTGCCTCGGTCTCTTTTTCGCCGTATTCAAACGTTTCTTCATCGTAATAAAATTCTATCTTTTTTGTGTTCACTTTTTTAATGCCGTTAAAGGTTCCAAACATACTTCCTCTATACGTTTCGAAAAGCGCATCTTTATTAACAAGTTCATTAAGTAATTCTAAGGCCAAAACATTCATGGCAATATCTGAGTTTTTCTCAGATGAAAGAATTGGCATAATCACCTCATAAGCTTTCTCATAGGCTTTACGCATATTTACATTATACGTAAAATAGGCGGAGTTTCCTTTGTGAATATATTTAGTTATGTTTTTATCGAATTTAGAATCATTCATTTCTTGATAAATAGACCCTAGTTTTTCTCCGTATCTTGCTTCAACTAAAAATTCAATTGAATGTTCTTTTAGAAATAAATCACCCAAAATTATATTTCCTGTATAAAGTTCTTTTATATCCTTATACAAGGAAGGCATTACTGTTTGGAAATACCAAAGGCTATTTGTTTGGCCCAAACTTCTTGAGTTGTCAAGATAAAATGTCCCTTCGCATAAGTGTGTTAATTGTTCTTTGAATATCGCATCACTCGACACTAAGTTCGCATTCTCAATAAGTAGTTCATCAAGGAGTTTTGAAAGCAGTCCTTTTTGTAATTCTAATTGAACGCTATCCCTGAGTTCATAATAATTTTTTTCATTAGGGTCTTCGTTTGCTATAGGAAAATCATCGGATTCAGGGCTGATTAATGAATCCTCCTCGTCAAAAACTTCTTCATCAAAAACTTCTTCGTCAAAGTCAAATTCACCATCGTCATAACCATAAGGGTACGAATTTCCTCTGGAGTACCAAATAGAATCTGTTTGAGCGTCAATTAATTCGCTTGAAGGTTCAATTCGGATCAATAAAGCCGAGTTATCTTTAATAATTAGGTTGTTAAAAAAGGAACCAAACACCTTTACGTTCTTGTATTTACTTTGAAGTTCTTCAAAGTCATCAAACACTTCAAATAGATTGCTGGAATTGCTGATACCAAAAGTAAACCCTGACAATTCAGCGTCATCGCTTTTACCATAAAAAACATTTAACCGTTGGTTAAAATCAATACCGGCATCTTTTAATGTTTTTTCAGATGTAGAGCCATCGAAAAGCTCCTGATGAACCTCTTCCATAAAATTATACTGAACAAGTTCATCCATTGATATTTTTTGCAATAAACTAACGTTGTTTATGCTGAAAACAGTTACGGCATCACGTGGGATTAACAGTTCTGATTGTGAGAATAAATTCGAAAAGCTAAGGCATAACAGAAAAAGTACAAGTTTTTTCATAGGGTAAGAATTATTTATTTTTTAAGGGAGTTAGATAAATACAATTGTCTAAAAGCGTATTATTCTTTTGTAAATCATAGGTATTCACTTTCAACATGGCAGCTGTTCTAGCAGGATTAATTTTGGTAGTTGCTTGTTCCACTTTATCAATTGCGCGATCGAAACGGCAGATTGTTGTATAGCTACCTGTTTTTAACAAATCCAAATCTGTTTCTTTTAATTGTTCTGATATAGTAAGGGACATAAGGGGGATGTTTCTTTTTAGTATTTTCCCATCCCAACTTATCCAATTGTGGTTTAATTCTTCCCCTTGTTTCGAATTTCTAATTGATGTAACAGCGGCCTCTAGACCATTTTTAAAATTAAGAACAGAGTTAAAGTCGAAAGAAAGCTTAATAATTAAATCAGCATCGTTAACAGACATCGTAACATTTGTGATGCCCAATTGCGTTTTTAAATTGGCCGCAAAGCTGTTTGCCTTTGCTTTAATTTCAGCCATAGAGGGAACTTTTTTTCCGTCAAGGCTATCTAGGGCAAGAATTGAATTTACTTTAATTTTACTAGCACTTAAATTTAGGGTGTATTTAAAAGTTCCGCTACCATCGTTGTGGACAGTCAAATCATCAATTAACTCTATACAAGAGGAAAAAAGTAGGGGCAATGAAATAAAAAAGAAAAGTATTTTATTCATGGGCTAGAACATTATACAAAAATACTACCCAATTATTTAATTTAGTCTTTATTTTAGTATTGTTATCAACAATAAAAAGAGAGTTAACTAAATTTTATCAATTGATTGATCAGTAAGTCAACAACAATTCTATTGAAGGGTCAACTTCTTTTCTAGGTCTTCTAAATAAACTTTAAACTGCTTATCAGTTTCCGAAAGATTAACAACCGTCCTGCAAGCATGTAGAACCGTCGCATGGTCTTTTCCACCACAATGAGCGCCAATATTTGCAAGGGACGACTTCGTCATCTTTTTAGAAAAATACATGGAGATTTGACGAGCCTGTACTACTTCACGTTTTCGTGTTTTAGATTTCAACATTTCTATTGGCAAGTCAAAATAATCACAAACTACTTTTTGAATGTATTCTATTGAAACTTCGCGCGCCGTGTTTTTTACAAATTTATCAACCATTTGCTTGGCTAATTCCAGTGTGATTGCTTTTTTATTTAGAGAGGCTTGTGCTAGTAGGGTATTTAGCGCACCTTCAATTTCACGAATGTTTGTGTTAATGGAATACGCTAGGTATTCTACCACTTCTTTTGGAAGCTCAATACCACTCCCGTGCATTTTTTTATGTAAAACCGCAATTCTTGTTTCTAAATCTGGTACGGATAAATCTGCCGAAAGGCCCCATTTAAAACGAGACAATAAGCGTTGCTCCATTCCTTGTAATTCGACTGGTGCTTTATCAGATGTTAAAACAATTTGTTTCCCGTTCTGATGTAAGTGATTAAATATGCTAAAGAAGACATCTTGCGTTCTTTCTTTGCCGGCAAAGAATTGAACATCATCAATAATTAACACGTCTATCATTTGATAGAAATGCACAAAATCATTGGTTGTTTGGTTTTTTATTGCATCTATAAATTGATGTGCGAATTTTTCGGATTGAACGTATAAAACCGTTTTGTTTGGCTGTTTCTCCTTGATCGCAATTCCAATAGCATTCGCTAAGTGTGTTTTTCCTAAACCAACTCCGCCATAAATTAACAAAGGATTAAAGGCGGTTCCTCCAGGTTTGTTTGCAATCGCATAACCAGATGCACGAGCTAATCTGTTGCATTCTCCCTCAACAAAATTGTCTAAGGTAAATTGAGGCATTAAATTCGATTCAATATTTATCTTCTTGAGCCCAGGAATGATAAATGGATTTCTTATTTGCTTATCGCCATTATTAAAAGGGATAGAAACGGGCGAATTTCTAATTGAATTATTATTTTGTGTTGGAAGTTTTACGGTATATGGTATAGCGTTTTTGTGATTACTTTCCATTAAAATGGAATATTCTAAAGTTCCTTCAGACCCAATTTCTTTTTTTATGACACGGCTCAATAAATTAATATAATGTTCTTCTAACCACTCATAGAAAAAGTGTGAAGGAACTTGAATTGTCAAGGTGCTATTTTCAATTTTCACGGGGATAATTGGCGTAAACCATGTTTTGAATGCTTGTGCTGAAATATTGTCCTTTATAACATTGAGGCAATTTTCCCAGGTCCCTTCGTGATCTTTATTAATCATATTCTTTACTTATTTCAATATATATACGTGCCGATTATTACCAGCTAGATTTCTTTTAAAGTTAATTTACCTACTATTAAATTAATATTAACAAAGGTTGGTATAAAAAAGTTAAAAAAAAAACCTAAAGGGTATTGATTTTAAACTATTTTTTACAAGTATGTAAAATATTAATAAGCAGTTGAAATAATTAAGGAATTGTAAATATAAGGAATAAAAAAATGATTTTAGCGCATTAAAAGCGTATTTTTGAATTAACATGAAGATAAATTACACGAATAAGCATTACATCAGGGTTCGCTATGCCGAAACCGATAAAATGGGCTACTGTTATTATGGCAATTACGCTTCTTTTCTAGAAATCGGGAGGGTTGAATCTTTACGATCATTAGGGATTTCATATAAATCATTAGAAGATAATGGCATTATGTTACCCGTTTCTGAATTTCAGATAAAATATTTTTCGCCTGCCTATTATGATGATATGCTTTTGATTGAAACCAAAATCACGGCTATTGAAGGCGTCCGAATTTATTTTGATTATTTTATTTACAACGATAATCAAAAATTAATTGCATCTGCAATGACCATCCTAGTTTTTATAGATGCTATTTCTAAAAAACCAGTACCTCCCCCTAAAGAATTACTTTCAATTATTCAATCTTATGCTATCCAAGAACAGTAATTTTGAATTAGTGTCTTTTACCGAAAAGGACTTTTCCATTTATACTTCAACGCGCCCTGGTGAAAATAGAGTAGGGCAGTCTTTGATTGCGGAGAATGACCCTGTTAAAGCAAGATATATTATTTTAGGTATTTCTGAATCTATAGGTCCAATGGCAAATGGGGGATTGAAAGGGGCCGAAAATGCTTTTCTCTCTTTTTGCTCTTCATTTTTAAACACACAAGATTTCCAACATAATTGTGCTTGTATAGGATTTATTAAATGGATAGGTTCAACAACAAGCAAGGAGCAGTTAACTGATTTTGTAGTTGAATTAGACGAGTTTGTATTAAGTGTTTTGACAAAATATCTGCGGCGGGAACAAGTTCCTATCCTTATTGGTGGAGGTCATAATAATGCGCTTCCATTAATTAGGTGGTCAAATTTATTTAATGATAAAATAGATGTCTTAAACATCGATGCGCATGCTGACTGTCGAGCGTTGGAGGGAAGACATAGCGGAAATTCGTTTTCTTACGCAATACATGAAGGATTGATTAAGAAATACCATGTTTTTGGTTTGCATCAGGCGTATTTAAATGCTCCCAGCTTAAACTATTTAAACGACAACCACGCTGGATATACTTTTTATGAGGATTATTTGGATGGCCACCGTCATCTTTCTGATGATATTGAGAAATTGATCTTGGATCAAGTACAGAATACTTCAATTGGACTTGAAATAGACATGGATTGTATTGCCGATATGCCAAGTTCGGCTATTTCCCCTTCGGGTTGGCGACTTGATGAACTTAGAAGCGCCGTAAGAAAATTGGCGAATTCTACCTTGAATATTGCTTATTTACATTTAACAGAAGCCGCCCCAACTAGTGATCAGGACAAAAAAAAGGTAGGGAAAGCCTTGAGTTATTTAGTACGCGATTTTATTGGAAATTGAATACCTACGGGATAACTTGTACACTATCAAGTATTACCACGCCATCTACTGAACAATTCTCAGGACTCATTGCTTTACTGTACGTATAAACAAAGGAAAGTTTTAGACCTTTTTTCTTGTAATTGTCTTTAAAATCAATAGGATATAGTTTCTTGTGAAGATCGTCTTTCACACCCTCAACCACTTCTATGTAATAGGGGCAATTATTCTCAGCAACATGCACTATGCCAATTGTTCTATTTTCAATTGAATGACCGTGTTTCATATTGCAGGGAGTTTTGCAAGAAAAAAATAGTAAACTGAATAATAAGTAGCTTGTTTTCATGGTATTTTTTTTTTCAAAGATAAAAAAAAAAGAGGCCCGAAAGCCTCTTCTTTCAAACAACCTGTAGCAAAGTTTATTTGAATCTGAAATGTCTTAACGACTGATTTTAGTAAAAGTTACAGCGGAATTAACATTTGAACATTGATAAAGAATGGTTTTGTCTTGAAAATCGAACGCATTAGCGCATAAATTTGCAACGTGAACATGCGAATGACAAAAATAGCTGCCTTAATACGCTTGCTCGAAGATCCTAATAATCAGGTTTTTGAGCAGGTTAAAAATGAATTGATAAAAATAGGCGATGAAGCCTTGTCTTCTTTGGAGATGGCGGCACAAAAAAATAGTTTTGGCGATGAATTTAATGAGCGTGTAATTTCATTAATTAATGAAATCCATCGGAATGTTTTGAAAGATGAATTAATTCAATGGATCAATTCAGAAGAAAAAGATTTGCTTTTGGGTTCAATAATTGTCTCTAAACATCATGATACCTATTTAGAAGACTCCCTTGTTTATGATACCATCCAATATCTTCGACGGGCTATTTGGTTAGAGTTTAATGATTACCAAACGAGTTTTGAGCAGATTAAGATTTTTAACCGAATATTTTTCGGTGTTTCTCAATTCAACTGTTTGAATAAGGAAAGTTATAGTCCTGATGAAATAAACATTTCGAAAGTGTTGGAATCAAAACAAGGCGCTCCTTTAACAATAGGATTGATATATAGCATTATAGCTCAATCTCTTGACTTGCCTGTGTATGGGGTAAATTTACCGAATAGTTTTGTGTTGGCCTTTATGGATTATAACCAATCAAATTTCATAATAAATCAACAGAACGATTTTGGGGTATTGTTTTACATTAATCCGAAATCATTAGGGGATATTTTAGACGCCCGAGAAATAGATGAATTTTTATCATCACGAAATCTAAATCCCAATAGATCTCATTTTGAGCCATGTTCTAACTCAAGTTTAATAAAAAGAATGATTGAGGATTTAATGATATCCTTTCAACATATCGGTGATGATCGTAAAGCATCGGATTTAAATGAATTGATTAATTCTATTTAGGCTAGACAGCGAATCAGTGTCTTTATTCTTACTTTAATTCACGCGCATCTTCAGCGATTGCTTTGTTTTTATTCGCCAATTGTCCGCAGGCAGCATCAATGTCTTTGCCTCTGCTTCTTCGAATGTTTACGATGATATTTTTACCTTCCAGGTATTCGGCAAAAGCGGTCACTTTTTCTGGATCAGCTTGTTGAAAAATCCCTCCGTCTATTGGATTGTATTCTATAATGTTTATTTTACATGGAATGGCTTTGGCAAAAATTGCTAACTCTCTTGCATCATCTATGGTATCATTGAAGTCTTTGAAAATTATATATTCATAAGTAACTCTTGTATTGGTTGCCTCGTGAAAATAGATCAAAGATTCTGTCAATGCAGCTAAATTGTTTGAGTCGTTAATTTCCATTATTTGACTGCGTTTTTCGTCATTGGCAGCATGCAATGAAAGGGCTAAATTGAATTTCACTTTATCATCGCCTAATTTCCGGATCATTTTCGCAATTCCGGCAGTAGATACCGTAATTCTTCTAGGTGAAATACCTAAACCTGCTTCGGAGCATAGTAATTCCACTGATCGCAATACGTTGTTGTAGTTAAGTAGGGGTTCGCCCATACCCATGTAAACGATATTGCTTAAGGATTTTCCGTAAAGTTGGGATGCTTGATTTCGTAAATGAACGACTTGATCCACCATTTCTCCAGCCGATAAATTTCGCATTAATTTTAAGCGGCCTGTGGCACAAAACTTACACGATAGACTGCAACCAATTTGTGAGGAGATGCAGGCGGTTGTTCTTTTGGGAGTAGGAATTAATACGCCTTCAACTATTTTAGTTTCATCAATTGAAAAGGCACATTTGATGGTCTTGTCTTTACTAACTTGCTGATCGCTTACTAGCAGTGCATCAATATAAAAGGTGTTTTCTAAAAAGAGAATTAATTCTTTTCCAAGGTTTCCCATGTGACTAAAGGAAGTCAAGTTTTTCTTCCAGAGCCATTCAAATAATTGTTTCGCTCTAAAGGCAGGGAATTTGGCATCCAAGAGATGGGCGGTAATTTCCTCTAAAGATAAATTTCGGATGTTAATTTTATCCTCGGGCTTCATTTTCTTTGTCCGAACTATCTATTAATCATGACTGGCATGACTAACATTAATATATCTTCTTTATCATTTTCACCATTTACTGGCATTAGCAAGCCCGCTCTACTTGGTTCGCTCATCGCTAATTTTACTACTTCGGTATCAATACTTGCAAGCATTTCGACTAAAAACCGTGAGTTAAATCCAATTTCTAAGTCGTCCCCATCGTAATTACACGTTAAGCGTTCGCTAGCTTCATTTGAAAAATCGATGTCTTCTGCAAACAGGGACAATTCGGAGCCAGCTAATTTTAATTTTACTTGATGCGTAGTTTTGTTAGAGAATATAGCCACTCGCTTTAATGAGCTTAAAAATTGAAGACGATCTATCGTAAGGACATTAGGATTTTCTTTTGGAATAACGGCTTCGTAATTTGGGTATTTCCCTTCAATTAATCGGCAAACCAAAATAATATCTCCGAAAGTAAAAAGGGCATTTGATTCATTGTATTCTAGCGTTACACTTTCTTCTCCTTTGAGGTTCGCTTTTAATAGATTCAATGGTTTTTTGGGTAGAATAAACGCTGCCGAACTTGTTGTGGTGATATCACTTCGTCTGTATCGCACTAATTTATGCGCATCAGTTGCAACAAATGTAATGTCTTCTGGTGAAAATTGGCAATATACACCAGTCATAGTTGGACGCATATCTTCTACTCCTGTCGCAAAAATAGTTTTGTTTATTGCTCTTGAAAGGAGTTCACCTGTAAGTTCAATAGAGCTGTTATAGTTAGTTTTTGGCAGCTTAGGAAACTCTTCGCCATTATAACCAGGCATTTTTGATTTCCCATTATCGTAAACTATTTCGATGGAGAAATTGGCTTGATTTACTTTGATCGTACAAGGTTGGTCAGGCATGCTTTTCAGCACCTCCAAAATTAATTTTGCTGGCATGGCAATTTTTCCATCATCTTCCGATTGAACTTGTAACTTAGTCATCATCGTCGTTTCAAGATCAGAAGCACATACCGTTAATTCATTACCGACAATTGAAAAAAGAAAATTATCCAATATTGGCAATGTGCTATTTGTGCTTAATACACCAGAAACACTCTGTAAGTGCTTAAGTAAGTGACTGCTAGAGGTAATAAAGTTCATGAAAAAAAGTTTTGATTACAAAAATAGCAATTCACTTGATATTTTAGGTAGTTAATTTCATTTTGTTGGTGGCTTTTTTTCCAATACCATCGCTGGAAAATAAACATGCCCTAATAATAAGGGGTTAAATACAAAATATTGGCACTTAACCAATTGTCCATTTGGCAATATACACCAAAAATTATTCATATCCATGTTGACCAATTCCCCAAATTCATTGCGTTCGTCTTCTTTTGCTTTTATCCGATACATTTTCAGAAGAGTTGATTTGCCATTTGTTTGATTTACCTGTAATTTACAAAAGGGCAGGGATTTTTTTATACTGTCGCATTGACGTGGAGACATCTCGTAATTAGGTAATGCGAAATGTATTTTTTTAAAGGCCTGTAAGTAACGATAAATATTTGTGGTATCTACCACACTCAATGAATTCAAACCTTGTTTAACGATGAAATTTTGTTTGTTTTTCTTTACGCTAAAACTTCTACTTGGCTCGTCAATAAATTGAACGTTTACGCGATTAATTTCATCAACGCTCAACGCAAATATATTAGTGCACATCCATTTCCTTTTATCAGCAAAAAATCGTGGTTCGATAATTCCTTTAAGTCCTTTTATGCGCATCATTACTGGGTGCGTACTTTTTCCTTCATCTTTTGTTTCTAGCAACATTATTTGTCCATAATGATCTTGTGATGATGGCCCTATGTACCAGGTTTTTTGCCATTCTCCGTCCATAAAAAATTCCACTTTCGTATGTTGGCTAGCCATTAGCTCGGTAAATTTCCTTGTTGAATTTTCCGGCAGGTATCCTTTGAACTCAATGTTTTTAGCCGCATCTAGAATAAAGCTGACATTTTGTTGGCTGATACAATCACCATTATCCTCTGCCCATAAACCGTTTCTATTTACTAATGTTATTTTATTAGATTGGGCATCTGTAATAATAATTTGAGAAATGCTAGATGTGTCGCTCATGGCAAACTCAATTAATTCAGCATCTGATTTCCCTTTTTTACTCATCAATTTCAAACTCAGCCAAGCTAAAAATGTTATAAGCAAAACACCCGCTAATAGGGTAATTATATTTCGTTTCATTTAGGTTGGTTTTGCTGTGATCTATATTTAGTTGCCCGATTAAAATTCCAAATTAGCGCAAAAATTAGCACTAAAAGAATCGGCAGGGTGAAATTGATGATTTTTAGCGTGCCGGCCATTGTTTTTAACTTCTCTTTGTCAATGTTTTTTATATCGATTTGCCTGCTTCTGATGTCTAATATTGAATTTTCCCCCATCATATAATCCACCAAGTTTTCAAAGAAATCTTGATTGCCATAGTACATGGCTATTTTTTTGTTAGCGAGAATTTGATTGAATTTTAATTCATTAAATGCCTTAGGTCTATACATGAATTCCCCGGTCTTTTCATTCATTAATGAGTCATAGCTATTCGCAATAAAAGTCCCATTTCCAACCAGAAGTACTTTGCCTTCCTTTGTACTGTTTTTTAAGTATTTTGAATTTTTATTATCGCTAAAGTCTTGTGAAATCCTGTTTTGAAAATGAGATGAAAATTTTCCTTCTGCCATTCCTGCTAAACAAAGCTTATTTATTTCTTGCATTGGATTTTCGATAAGCTTCGGGTTTTTACCGTAGGAAAGGGGCATTTCTAAACTTACCATTGGAGCAAGTCCTGTTTTGTTTGAATTAGGCGATGAAGTTAACAAAGATGTTATTTTAGTCGTTTTGGAAGGAACGAACTGAATCTCATTAACGTAGTTTAGTGAAATTGGATCAATATTTCTTGTGATTGGATGTGGACTTGGTGTAGCGAGTACGTGAAAAAACCAAGGAATCATAGTTTGTTCTGCATAGGGTACAATTTTTGGCGCGCATGCTACATCAATTACGTAGTTTTCGTTTATTTTTAATCCATAATCAAAAAGCATGTTTTCAAGCTTTAGATTCTTCCTTATTGTATGTGTTAATCCCCTTGTAATTAAGGTGTCTTCTTCTAAATGCAATGTATTCATAAAACACATTAATTTGCCTCCGCGCATTACAAATTGGTCGATGATGTATAAGTCCTTGTTTGTAAAAGGAAATTGAGGATCGGCAATGATCAATCCATCAACATCGTTCAGTGAAGCCAATGAATCGTTCAGTTTTATTTCTGTTAAGGAATAATACGGAGCTATTTGAGATCTTGCGCGGATTGTTTGATTGTAATTTAGTTCCCCATGACCTTGAAGAAAGGCTATTCGTGGTTTTTCAACTTGGGTAATATTTCTGATTGCTGAAAGTAAATTATACTCAAGATTATTAATGGCATTTTCTAGTTGTTCAGTTATATCATTTAGGCTCATTGGATTACCAGGCTTGGTGCCAGGCAGGAACTGAATATTGCTTTCTTTGATTATTCCGTTTACCGAGTAAGATATTTCCGCACCCGGCCACAGCATTATTTGGGTTTGTTCGGCATTTTTCAGGTAGGCAAGGTCTAAAGGTTGTATGCCATTTCCTTGTTTATATAAGCTTTGGAACAACTCATTTTGTTCTGTTTCTGAGCCATTGTTTGGATTTATGAAAAGGTACTCAATTCGGTCATTGCTTATTTTTTTAAATGCCCTTAATTTATCCTCAATTGCATTCCTAAATAGTTTTATTTCCGCTGGCAAATTTCCTTCTAAATATATTTTTATTGAAATTCGGTTCTTAAATCTTTCTTTGTCCGAGAGAAATGTTTTCGTCCCACTAGAGAGTGTATAGCGCTGATCATCGGTCATGTCAAATTGAACATAGACCAATGAAGCAATTATGTTTACGAGTACGATTGCTGCTGTGGCAATAATTAGAAAGCCCCAATTAAATAAACCTTTAGAAGAAAACTTTTTCTCGCCCATTTCTTAACGTTTTAAAGATTTAACGCTTGTTAAGGTTGCATACAAGAACAAGAAGATAAGCGAAAGGAAATAAATAAGATCGCTCGTATCTATCACTCCTTTCTTAATCGCGTTGTAATGATATGATATGCCAAGATAACGAATTACAGTGTCTAATTCTCCCACTTGAGCAAAGGCACCTAATAGCTCTAATCCATCATAAATAAACCAACAAATAAACATCGCTAAAATGAACGATACAATTTGACTGCTTGTCAGCGATGAAGCAAAAATGCCAATTGAAACAAAAACGGCACCTAATAAAATCAATCCTAAATAGGAGGTTAGGGTTGCGCCTAAATCAATGATGCCCACTGGATCACCAAGATAATACATCGAGAAGTAATAAATTACTGTCGGTATGATTGCAATCAACATGAGGGTAATTCCAGCAAAATATTTTGCTAAGATGATACCCAAATCTGAAATCGGCTTTGTGAATAATAACTCAATTGTTCCCGTTCTTCTTTCTTCCGCAATTGAGCGCATGGTAATCGCGGGTATTAAAACTAAGAGAATTAATGGTGATAAATTAAAAAATGGAATAAGATCTGCTTCAGCTCCCTCTAGCAAGTTTGTATTATAAGATAATATCCAATGAAACAAGCCAGACGCGATTAAATAAATCAATATGAATACATATCCGATTATTGAGCTTAAAAAACTTCTAACTTCTTTTAAATATAGTGATAACATAAAAATATTTAGCTCTTCAAAAGTAGAATTTTCATTCTAATAATGGACAATTATTTTGTGTAAAAAGTGTTTTGTAAATGGGTATAAATAAAAAAAGTCCCAAAAGGGACTTAATTTTTTAAAGGTGATGAATATGATTATGCTTTTTTCACATTAATTGCATTCAAACCTCTTCGACCTTCTTCAAGTTCGAATTCAACTTGGTCATTTTCTTTAACCTTGTCAATTAATCCTGTTACATGAACAAAATACTCTTTGCTCGTGTCATCGTCTACTATGAAACCAAAACCTTTAGTCTCATTGAAGAATTTTACTGTTCCTTTACTCATTCTAATTCTAAATTAATTATTTATGTAAAATTAGTTATATTATTTTTAAATATCAAATAATAAGTCTTTTTATTTCTCTTTTTCTACAAACCCATCAAAATAAACGGCTGTGCTACAAGCTTCTGCGGGCATTTCAAAGTTTGGTTTTATCGATTTCCATAGTGCTTTAAACAGGTCTGATTGCCGGTAATTTAATAATGCATCCTCGTTTTGCCATTGGCTGTAAGTGAAAAATACGCTAGAATCTTTTACATCTTGTAAAAGTTGCATCCCCAAACAACCCTCAAAATTAGAAACCATCAATTTCGTTTCATTAAAAATCAGAAGAAAATCAGCTACTTTTTCGGCTTGGAATTGTAATTTGACGATTCTAGTGATCAAAATTGCAAGGTGTTGATGGTTTTATGTGATCCAGCTGGCTCAAAAATGACTCGAATTATATCGCCTTTCCGAACGCCAAATAATTTATCTGCTCCACCATACGTGCGATTGGCACCTTGATTAATAGCAATTTCTAATAGGCCGGCATTGTTAAAAATAGCTACTTTGTCCCCTAAAACAACGCTGTTATAGGTGGGTGAAATTTTATCTAAGTGGTAGGTTTTATTGTGGTAATAAATCGTAAAGGGGACATTTTCTCCAAAACGATCAAAATCCTTCTTGGAAATATTTGAAATTAAGTTCCCGTATGAATCGATATGGATAACATGTCCTTGAATTGAAATTGCTTCAAGGATTGGGTTTAGTAATAAGGCCATTTTATATTCTTCTGCGATTTCGCAAAAAGAGGATAAGTTCTCTCCCTGAATTATTTTTACCGCAAGTGGAATCAAACAATTTTTCGTGGGAAATTTTAGCATTGCAGGTTGGGAGTCAATTTCTTTAAAGCGATAGAAGGCACTTGCTTTATTCTCTCCCAATAAAGCCCCAAAAAAACCATTGTCCGTTGCAATAAAGTACTGCTCATCATAAAACAAAATAGAGGGGTAGCTCGGATTAAAGTCATTATCTGAGACTTCTTTATTTGTGTTTACTAGATTAGGCTCACTATCAACCCCGATAATATGAATCGTTCCTTTTGGGAAATCTTTGTAGCAACTTCTTAATTGAAAAGCGGCTTCTGAGCTATCGAAAGGGCGGATTTCATGGGAAATATCAATCAATACTACGGCTGGAAGTTGGCTGTATAAGGTCGCCTTTAACGAAGCAACATAATAATCTTTAAGTCCGGCATCAGTGGTAAGGGTGATGATTTGCATGATGATTTATGGTGAAGTATTGCTTTAATTTCTAATTTTACCAAAAGTAAGGTATTTCTTACTGATAGTTATAACCATAATGCAAATTAATTGAAGTCAGAAAGTAGAGAAATTGTAATTGAGGAAATAAATCCTGCCGATTTATTTGGGGTCAACAACGATTATTTAAAGCATATAAAAAGCTTTTTTCCGAAATTGTCTGTTTTGTCTAGAGGCAACCTACTCACCATAGAAGGGGATTCCGAAACGATGGATGAATTTGAACGAAAATTCGAATTGATTTTAGCGCATTATAACAAATACAATTCGCTATCCAAAAACAACATTGATAATTTAATGCTTGAAAATGGATCTATTTTACTTTCAAGTGATCAAGACGATGAAATTATCGTTCATGGCAATGGGGGTAATAAAATAAGAGCAAGGACGGTTAATCAAAAAAAGTTGGTGGAAGCCGTTAATAAAAACGATATGGTTTTTGCTGTCGGGCCAGCAGGTACAGGAAAGACGTATACGGCTGTCGCCTTGGCAGTTCGCGCCCTAAAAGCGAAGGAAGTAAAACGCATTGTTTTAACAAGGCCGGCAGTTGAAGCAGGAGAAAATTTGGGCTTTCTTCCGGGCGATTTGAAGGAAAAATTAGACCCCTACTTAATGCCTTTGTACGATGCATTACGAGACATGATACCCCCGGAAAAATTAGCGAACATGCTTGAAACAGGTATAATTGAAATTGCGCCTTTAGCATTTATGCGCGGAAGAACGCTCGATAAAGCATTTGTGATACTTGATGAGGCTCAAAATACGACAAGTTTGCAAATGAAAATGTTCTTAACTCGGATGGGAATGACGGCGAAATTTGTCATTACGGGCGATATGTCTCAAGTTGATTTGCCTCATCGACAAAAATCAGGACTTAATTATGCCTTGGAGATTTTAGAAGATATTGAAGAAATAGGGATTATTAGGCTTGGAAAAAGCGATATAATACGACATAAATTAGTTTCTAAAATAATTGAAGCTTACGAAAAATCGGAGGCAAATTCCACTTTAGAATAAATAAAAAAAGAATGAGAAATTCCACTACTAAGTATCATTTTGACGGGCAATTAAGTGTTTATCATGGTAAAGTTCGAGATGTTTATACGCTATCAGAGAACCGTTTGGTGATGGTGGCATCTGATAGAATTTCTGCATTTGACCATATTTTACCAAAAGGAATTCCTTTTAAGGGTCAAGTGCTCAATCAGGTAGCGACGTATTTTTTAGATGCGACTAAGGACATTGTTCCGAATTGGTTAATTGCCACGCCTGATCCATCTGTTTCAATTGGATATTGCTGCGAACCAATTCGTGTTGAAATGGTTATCCGAGGATATTTAGCGGGTCATGCTGCTAGGGAATATAAGGCAGGTAAAAGACAATTGTGTGGGGTGAATTTACCTGAAGGATTGATTGAAAATGATCGATTGCCTTCGCCAATCATTACTCCAGCCGTAAAAGCAGAGGAGGGGCACGATGAAGATATTTCTCGTGAAGATATTTTATTGCACGGCCATGTTGGTCAAGAAGTATATGAAAAAATGGAATTGTATACTAGGAAACTATTTCAACGTGGAACTGAAATGGCATTAAAGCAAGGCTTACTATTGGTCGATACAAAATATGAGTTTGGCTTATTGAACGGGGAGGTCGTTTTAATTGATGAAATTCATACCCCTGATTCATCGCGTTATTTTTATGCGGAAGGTTATGAAGAGCGACAGGCCTTGGGGCAAGAACAAAAGCAATTGTCAAAAGAATTTGTCCGACAATGGCTAATTGAAAATGGATTTCAAGGTCTTGAAGGACAGGAAATACCAGACATGCCAGATGAGTTTGTACAACTTATTTCTCATCGCTACATTGAGTTGTATGAAAGAATAACGGGAAAAGATTTTGTTAAATCGGATACTGAAAATATTCAAGAGCGCATTTTTAATAACGTCCAAAGGCATCTTCAGAAAGAAATAGGATAATTTATTTATTGTCTAAGACTTCAATGATCGGGTCACCCGTCATAGCACCTGAACGTTGTAAAAAAAGCAAGTGCGTTAAGGTCGCTGAAATATCAACAATTTCTAATGGTCGAAAGACATCTTTTGGACGTAATCCTCCACCAAACCACATGAGCGGAACATGTGTGTCGTAATTGAAAGCGGAGCCGTGCGAGGTTCCTTTTCGTTCTGATTCTTCATGGATCGGTAAAAACCCGGGTTGTAAAATAAACAGAACGTCACCACTTCTTTTCGAATCAAACCCTAATCGCACCATTTCTCTCCATTTATCTTGGTCTCCTAGATTATCTAAAAACCCTTGAGCTGTGTATACCGCTTTAACTTCTGGCCACTCTCTTATTTCTTGTGTGATGAATTCACAAATCGCATTGAAATCTAATTTCAACGAATCAATTTCTTTCCGATTTAGGTATATGTTCTGATTGATTTCATTTAGTGTAAGTGGCTGCCCAAACTTGGCGTTTAATAAATTTTTCAGTTCTTGCTTCTTTGTGACCATATTTACATAGCCACCAGGGAGTCTTAAATCAACAAGCATTTGTGGTATTGGGACAACCGCATGGTCTGCCGTTAGAAAAAAAGTGTAGTTGTCTTTGCCAAATCTTTTGTTTAATTCTTGAATAAGCTTTGCTATTTCAAGGTCTAGTCGCGCATACATATCCTCCATTTCTAGCGAATAAGGACCAAAAACATGTCCAGCGATATCAGGGGTTGAATAGCTAATGCAAAGCATATCTGTCTGTGAATCATCGCCTAGTTTTTCATTCTCTATAGCTGTTATCGCTAAATCAGTTAGTAAAGTGTTGGCAAATGGTGAAAGTATGAAATTAGAAAAATCACTTGATGGCAAAGTAGAAAGGTTATATGGAAATGTTGGACTGGTCTTCCCGTTAAGAAGCCCTTCGTAGTTGTTATCGTCATTATTTCTTGCTATATAGTTTTCTAAAGGATATAAGAGATCCCAGTCTTTTAGGTAGGTTTCGGCATTTTTTGTTGCATTAAATTCGATCAGCCAATCCGGTAATTTATTTTTGAAATACGTGCTGGTGGTGAATGTTCCATTCGCCATATCAAACCAATAGCTCCCATCGCTTAAATGGCCACCCGGAAGAATGGCACTACGATTTTTTATTGAGATTGAAATTACTTTGGCTGTTGGATAGCTAAGTTTGAGTTGGTCGGTGATGGTATAGGTAAGAAGGTTTTTTGGTGATGCTTGGCTTGCCGCCAAGTTTGTCCCTATTCCATTAACGCTTAAGTCTTCCACACAATTGATAGCCTTTCCGGATGTACGATCAAACCAAGCGTTACCAATAATCCCATGATTATTTGGGCTTGTTCCAGTATAAATCGATGCGTGTCCTGGCCCTGTGAATGTAGGGACATAATTGTAATTTACATTGCGACAATTAATCCCTTTTTTTATAAAGGTATTAAAACCAGTTTTTTTAAAATGTGGCTGGTAGCGATACAGGTAATCATAGCACATTTGATCGATTACTATTCCAACAATTAATTTGTTTTTATTTTGGGCTATTAGGTTGCCTTTGAAAAAGAAG
>CAMCQW010000001.1 GCA_945877045.1 Chryseobacterium gleum | reverse complement strand
GCGTTTCCTGATTTTGAACTAATTGCTGCTTATAGTGACAATAAAGACGATGATGTGCTTTTAAAAACAGCAAAAAATGGTTATTGGGTGGATAGAAATGGGAGATTAATTCCTTTTCTTCAAAAGTGATCACTCATTCTGATAAACATAAAGAGCATCCGCATTTATTTGCTCCTCCACACTTATGTTTTTAAGCTTTGCTTTCTTTGTTATTTCATTTATCCATTGAGGACTATTGTAAATCGCTTTTTTAATTCGGTCTATTTCTTTTTTTGCCCCAATCGATTTTAATTGATCCAAATTAATTTTTTTGAGTACGTAAATATCATTTATATAATGCCAGTGAGCTATTGGAAATGAATGGGTTTTTATATTGTTTATTTGATTTAACGTTAAGCCATAATTCTTTAAAGCAGTTAAGCCATCTTCATGAACCGCTACTTTTAACACTTCAATATTTCCCTTTTCTTTCTTTGTGTAAAACACAGGAGAATTGTTTTTGGAAAAATCAAATGTCTTGCTGGTTCTTGCAATAAAAATTTGGGGGTCTGGATTGTAGAGATGAGGGTAATTCATAAGCGCCCATTTAGCAAAAGGCAAGTGGTCGATGTTGCACCAATCAAACTTATTGTATGGATTGTGAATCTTTATAAAGAAAAATTGCAACGCGAAAACAACACAAATTACACTTGATTTTAACTTTAATCCGTAATCACTAAACAACTCAATACTATGATAAACAATTATTATTCCTATCCAAATTGCATAGCGATTCACAATAGCCATTCCGTGATTCCAATTGCTCATCATGCAAACAATAAAGGTTAATAGTAGAATAAGGGGTGGAAGAAAGTCGTCTTGACACAATTTTAATTGATGAGTGAACACCTTCCGATAACGATTTATAAGCAGAATTATATATACGCCTAAAAGTAAATTCAAGCTCAGTATCATTCCCTGATTTAAATCAATGAAAAAGCCTAAAAATCGTGTAAATGTAACATTTGAAACCGCTAAATATCCGGCATCTTTTATCAGATTAGTCGTCCCGAAATAATAAAAATAAAAGGCACTTGGTAGAAAAAATAGAAACGCTGGATACGATATTCTAATCCAATTTTTTATTCTCCATTTTTCATTATATCCAGCTGAAATTACTAGCCAAATCAATAAAATTAATAGCGGTTGATTTTGTAAACTAGCGAGGGTCATTAACAAAATCGACCATACATATTTCTTTTCCCTTTGAAATAACAGGGAAAGAAGTACGAGAACAACCGTCATTATTTCTGGATGTGACCAAGCTATATAGTAAAATACAGCAGAAAAATTAGCCAACAAAACCAAGCCGATAGATTGCCAAGTTTCTAATTTAAAATAAAAAAGAAGTAAAAAACCAGTTATGCCTAAAAGGAAAAAATTGGTAATTTGAAACGTGTATTGTGGATTAATGTCTAAGATGGTAGTTAGCCATCTCGCCGGAGTATTGATTAGGGAATAAAAAGAAAAATGATAACCGAAATTTTGACCGTTTTTTGTTCGATAAAACCCTCCGTATTCACGTGCCATTGAGTTTTTTAAAAAAGCGTGAATAGTATCAAATGCAGCTGCTTTATAATTTTCACTCCAAGCCTTGTTGCGGATATATGCTGTTTTAAAATCGCTAGCATCACTTTCAAGAATAGAAGCGGAACCGTGTCGATAAAAAGCTTCTGTCGTTAATGTATATTCTATTCCATCGCCTGTAGCATAGGGCTCAATTGTTGCAACCTGAAATAGCGTGCAGACCAAAACACTTAAAAACAAAAGGCCCTTTAACAAAAATTGTCTAGTTAACATATAGATAAAAGATAACTATGCATAAATACCTTAGAAACTTTCCAATCAACATAAAAAGAAATGACCAAAACACGGAGGCCTTAAAAAATCCCAAGGCAACACCTATCACGTCACCAATAAATGGTAACCAAGAAAGCAAGGCTAACCACGCACCATATTTTTGTATTCCTCCTTTCCAAGAGTCTATTGTTTCTTGTTTCACACGAAGCTTTTTTAACCACTCCGTTTTTCCAACGTACCCGATTCCAAAATTCAAATAGCCTCCCAGGGTGTTTCCTGTTGTAGCAATAAACAAGGTGATGATTGGGTCGTATCCTGCAGAAAGCATCGCTATTAAGAATACTTCAGATGCTATTGGAATAATCGTAGCTGCTAAAAAGCAGGTGATAAATAACCCTAAATATCCTAATTCAAATGTCCCCATTTTATAAAACAAAAAAGGCCGGAATGAACCGGCCTTAAATAATTACTTATTGTCTTTTATTTCTTCATGAATTTCTTTGTAGTAATTCCTGTTTCTGTAGCAATGCTAACAACGTACATTCCCGCTGATAACTTGCTTACATCAATAGTAGATGTTCCTGCAGCGAATCCTTGTGGAGCTATTATCTCTTTTCCTGTTAAGTCACGAACCGAAACCAAGGCCGTACCAGTAACATTTAAAGAAACATTCAAGGTAGTAGAAGTAGGATTAGGATAAACAGATGCTTGAATGTCATCGTTTAATTCATTAATACCAATTACTGGATCAAAATTCAATCGAACATATGGGGTTCCTGTTTGGTAATACCACGTGTTATCCAACATGTCTAAGAAAAATGATGTTTGTGCTTCTGACGTACCTGCATTTACAACTTTAAGTCCGGCAGCATAGCAACCAACAACTGCCAAATAAGTGTTGTTCATTAGCATGGCAACTGGAGTGTTTAAGGCCACCACCAAGTTGGTGTTAAGGTTTGTTGCGCCTACAATTAACGGGTCTGACTCTGATTCAAATACGAAATCTCCTGTGGTTGCGTCTATGGAATATAATTTTACAAAAATCTCCGTTCCAACAGCGGTACCTGAAGCGCCTCCCAATAAACGTACATTAATTGCTTTCAGCGTTTGGTCAGCCCAAATATCAAATAGATTTCCTGCTTCAAAACCATCGGTTCCATTTGAAGTAGATCCCGCTGCTGTTCCATTATCCCGTGCATAAATATAATTTCCTACACTGAACGATACATTTGAAATCACATTGTTTGTTGGTACGTCGTCTGTAGAATCCGCGGTGATAGTTTGAACAACCGAATAACTACCCAATGTTGCTGGAGTAAAAGGAGTTGTAACTGTTAAGATTGTCGTGTCTAATGAAGCGATTGTCGCTGGTGCGCTGCTTCCTGTAAACAAGCCTGTATTCACGTTGATGTTTAATTTAACGTTTGGTTGGCTATTTATTCCGCCATTGAAAACCTCTGCTTCAAAATCAATCGGTGCAGTTTGTGTGATTGGTATTTGATAATAATTTAACCCTGCTGTACCCCAATATTTATCCGTTACGCTTAGGTCATTTGTTGGATTAGTTACCAATTTAACATCATCAATATACCAACCATAGGTAATCCAAACATTTGGATTGGTTGCTGATGCTGGATAATTGGTTGTCCAACTAAACCGAATCCATATAGGAGATGGGCTTGCCGGTATTATGTTCGCTAAATTAATCGATTTATTATTTGGATTAGCATAAGGCGTTCCTCCTGCAGCAGATAATACGGACTCATTTAAGTTATCAGAAACCGTCGTCCATGTCGTCCCGTTGGTACTAATTTGTACTTCTTGTAGGTCATTGAAACGAGCGCCATATTGTTGGAACTGAATGCTAACTTGGTTAGTACCACCCAAAGCTGTAATATTAATCGGAGATGCTGTTGTCATTGTATACACCACATTAAGCGCTTGCGTTGCAGGACTTGCCGTTGGGTCACCATTCGATAATTCTGCATACGATCCTCCTGAAGCAGAGTTTATGCCGTTTGGATCCCACCAACCTTCTGATGTTGCACTAATATCCCATCCGAATTGAGGAGCTGTTTGGCCATTGTTATCAATAACCCAATTGGCAGGGTTTGAAAAATTATCAGACCATAATGTTACGCCTAATGTTTTTTCAGTACTTGGTTTTTCAAGAGTTGTTGCTGGTTTCGCTAACAAATCTTGGAACGTTAGCAATCTTGGTTGTTTCTGAGCAGAAACGGCCAAGGTTAACAATAACGCTGAAGCTGTAAGTAAGTTTTTTTTCATATCGTTGTTTTGAGATTTTTGTTTTTCAAAATTAGGGCTTTTTTCCTTATTTTCCTAAAAGTCGTTCAAAAAAGGAAGTTCCTGTCTAAATGCCTGAAGAGATGTTGCACTCAGGGTGGTGGATCTAACAGCATTTTCGTTTTTTTCGAAGGAAAGAATGGGTAGGCCATTACAATCATTAACAACTGATTGGCCATTATAATTTATACCATTGCCATCCACTCCTACCCTATTTAATCCTGCCACATAGGCTTGGTTTTCAATGGCGCGAGCAACTAATAATTTCTCCCAGTGAGCAATACGTTTTTCTGGCCAATTTGCCACATAAAGTAATAAATCATACTTCGCCTTACCTTCCTTGTCCATGTTGTTCGCTGAACAGGAGGGGAATCTTAAATCAAAACAAACTTGTAAATTAATCTTCCAACCTAAATAATCGATAATTTTTTCTTCTTTACCCGGTGAAAAAACATCCCCCTCTCCACCTAAGGCAAATAAATTTCTCTTGTCGTAATAGGAAATTTCTCCATTGGGATAAATAAAGAATCCTCTATTAAAAAACTGTTCGCCGTCTTTAATCATCATGGAGGTGTAAATTGCCGCATTTTTTTGTTTGGCCCAAATTTTCAATTGGTTTAGACTTGTCGAATTCTCTGGTGATTCGGCTAGGTTCAATGCATCCATGCTGAAAGATGTATTAAACATTTCGGGAAGTAGAATTAAGTCCGTTGAGAAATTTTCATTCATTAAAGCACTAACATTGGAGATGTTTTTACTTTTATCCTCCCAAAATTGAGTGGTTTGAATTAATGAAATTGTTAAATCGCGCATAATAATTTCGTGGCTTTTAATATCGTTTCATTGTCTTTAGCAAAGCAAAATCGTACTAATTGCTGGTCCAATTTAGTACTATAGAAAGCAGAAACTGGAATGGCCGCTACGCCGTATTTTTTGGTTAATTCTTCGCAGAAATCGATGTCAGATTTATTACTTATTGCTGCAAATGACGCTAATTGAAAATAAGCCCCTTCACAAGGAAGTAATGTAAACCTGCTACCACTTAGTGCTTCTCGAAACGTGTCCCTTTTTTCTTTGTAAAATTGGCCCAATTGTTCAATATTAGACAGCGGTAGATACGCTGCTAATACAGATTGCGCCAAACTATTCACAGAAAAAACTAAATACTGATGCACTTTAATTATTTCCGTGAGGAGCGCTTTTGGAGCCGTCAGATAACCGACTTTCCATCCTGTAACATGGAATGTTTTTCCGAATGAAGAGACAATAACAGACCTTTCGCGCAATATTTCATTAAAAGCTGCGGAAATATGCCGCTTCTCAAAAGTTATAAATTCGTAAACCTCATCAGACAACACGATTATTTTTGGATATTTTTTTACTAATTCTACCAATAAAAGCATATCAGACTCTTCCCACAAAACGCCACTTGGATTATGAGGAGAATTAATAATTATCATCTTCGTTTTTGAGGAAACACTGTCATTTATTTTTTGCCAATCTGGCCTAAAGTTTTCATCGAGTGAAATATGAATTGGTCTTGCGCCAACTAATAAAATTGGCACTTCGTAGCAGTCGTAACTCGGATCTAAAATGATTACTTCTTCCCCAGCTGAAACCAAGGCTTGAATAGTAGTAAAAATTCCCTGAGTGGCACCCGCCGTTATTAATACATTTTCATTTGGATCTATTTTACCATTGTTGTTTTTGTTTATAAGGCGGGCTATTTCTTGCCTTAATATTACATTGCCCTGCATTGAAGCATATTGGTGGACATCGAGTGTGCTGTGTTCGCCTATTAAGCTTTGTAATTGTGTATCAATTGGGTAATTAGGAAATCCTTGGGCAAGATTTATTGCCTTATTTTCGGCTGCCATTAATGACATTTTGGTGAAGATGGTGGTGCCAATTAATGGTAATTTACTTTCCATAATTAGTTGTTTAGTAAGAAATCTATGCACGGATCTATCCCCTTTATCAATTGTGTTTGAGTGGGGATTATTATACGATCTGGTACTATTGGACTCAATGAAATTTCCAAAAAATTTATTGGTGTAATTTTTAAAGTAGAAATAGAGATCGACAACATGGTATTGGGTAAAAATATTGCCGTTGAATTTGCAAAAGTACCTGACAATGTTCCCATACAAGGTGTGCCGACTATCTGCCCTCTTTCCACCGTCCTAAACCAGGCAGCAAAATTAGCCGATGCTGACATCGATAAACCATTTGTCAAGAGCGTACATTTATTAGAATAAGAATCAATTGTTTTGTTTTTGAGTTGTGTCGTAATTAAAATAGTATCCACTGTGCCATAGGGACTATAAAAAAATTCTAATTCTTTTCGTAAGGCATCGCTTGAATAAGGTCGTTTTGCTAATTGTTTGAACTGCCAACGTTGCTGTATACTTAAAGTAGAAAAACGATCATGCTGACTCCTTTTGTAAATATATGCCGCTTTGAAACTGGGTGCGTTCTTCGCTATTAAAAGCATTAGATATTCTTCTAAGGCAACATAGCCTCCTAAATTATCCCTTAAATCTATTATTAAATGTTGTATGTTTTTCGTCTTTATTTCCTCAAACATCCTGGTAAGCTTTAATTTAAACTTCTTATACGATTTAGGACTAAAACTATGTATAACGAGATGGGCGGTGGTGTCATATATGTTTAAACATAATTCTTTCTTCGGGGCATTTAGTTTGTTTCCCGCTTTAGACCTCCAAAATATAGGTGGAGATATTATCGCGGTGACCGTGTCTTTTCCTGGCAAGTAATATTTTATCCTTTTTTTATTCGTTGTAGATGAAACGTTTAATAGGGATCCAAGCTGTGAAATTGAAAATTCTTTCTGCGCTTCATAAACATTTCCTTCAATGGGGCTCATTCGTAGTGAGCGTTCAATTGTTTTTGGGATGGATACGTTGTCAAAAGTGATTAATTCGGCGCCTTTTGGGAGTCTGTTTTTCCAGCTTTCCAAAACAACTAGTTTATTGTCAATCTCGCATAATCGAAAAGGATACGAGTGGCGCCCCTTTGATTTATATTGTACTAAATTCTTAGGGGGCAAAAAGGTATGGGAGTCATGTAATAAAGAAAGCCAGTCCGAAACCAATAAAGAAAAATCATAAATCGTATATGGTTTGTTTAGCGCTAATAATGTCGCATTGTAAGCGGAATCAAAAGATTCTTTTGGACAATACATGTATAAAGACGGGTGAACCTCCTCTAGTTTCTTTTTAATAAATTGTAGGTCAATCAATAATAGATCGTTGCAAACCTTATCCTTTGAAATATCTACTGATTTTCTAAAAAAGAAAAACTTGCACGGTTGCGTCTGTACAAAATGACAGGAGAATACAAAAAATAACAAAACAATGGAGTGCTTCAAAATAGGTGCTTCATTTAATGCAAAGTTAAAAAAGTGTGTCACTTTTATAGAAACATTTTGATTTTTTAGCAAGGGGGTGGACTAAAACACCTCGGACTTATCCTTTAATTGAGGCTGTTTCAATGGGCGGGTTATGAACTTGAATATAAACAATATGTTACTGCTAACATACCATTGTAGATAAGTTCAACAAGATCTAATTATCCTATTTTGAAAACAAAGTACCTTCATCGAAAGAATTTGTAAATGAAAAAGATAAAAAAAATATTTGTGTTAGACACTTCTGTTTTACTGCATGATCATCAGGCTATTACACACTTTAAACATAATAATGTAGCCGTTCCTATAACTGTTTTGGAAGAATTAGATAAGTTTAAATTAGGGAACGACACGAAAAACTTTTCGGCACGTGAGGTAATCCGATTTATTGATAAACTTTCTGCAGGCGGAGGGCTTCAAGAATGGATTTCTTTAGAAGGCAACCTGGGCGAATTCAAAATTGTAATGGAATACAATCCCAAAACAATCGATGCAGAAAAAATTTATTCTCAAGGTAAAAACGATCACAAAATAATTAATTCGGCCTTGTTTCTAAAAGAACAAGAACCTAAAAATGAAGTTGTTTTGGTTACTAAAGATATTAATCTTCGCATTAAAGCAAAAGCCCTTGGCGTAATGGCAGAGGATTATGAAACAGGGAAAGTCGATGCAAATGACATTACCTCAACAAGTTCATCTACCATTGAGGGTGTCGACTCAGATGTTATCCGTGAAGTTTTCACAAGAGGATGGATAGCAGAGAATGGTATATTAAAGGATAAAAAAATAAATAATGGTTATTATATTTTAAAAAATGGGAAATCATCATCGCTGGCCTTTTACAATCAACAAAACAACCAAATTGAACGAATTGAAAAAGAGTTTGTTTACGGAATAAAACCTAAAAATGCCGAACAAGCTTTTGCTTTTCACGCCCTATTAAACAACAATGTTAAATTAGTAGCGCTTCAGGGCGTGGCGGGGACTGGAAAAACACTTTTGGCTCTCGCTGCAGCACTGGAACAAGATAAGCAATTTAACCAAATTATTCTTGCGAGACCCATCGTGCCACTTTCTAATAAAGACATTGGCTTTCTTCCTGGAGATGCTAATGACAAGATAAGCCCGTACATGGAGCCATTGTGGGATAATTTAAAATATATAAAATCTCAGTTTGGTGAAAACGAAAAAAAGCATAAGGCGATTGTAGATATGCAGGAGTCGGGTAAAATAATCATTACACCTTTAGCTTTTATCCGTGGAAGAAGTTTATCCAATATCATGTTTATAGTTGACGAGGCACAAAACCTTTCTCCCCATGAAGTAAAAACAATTATAACAAGAGCAGGCGAAAACACGAAAATTGTTTTCACTGGAGATGTGCATCAAATTGACACGCCATATTTGGACGAAAACAGTAATGGCTTAGCATATTTAATTGATAAACTAAAAAATCAAGTGCTTTTTTCTCATGTTAAATTAGAGAAAGGAGAAAGGTCGGAACTTGCTAATTTAGCGAATGAATTACTCTGATTCCTTTAACTCTCCGCCTTCTATTTTGATTATTCGTCCGGGAAATTTTTGAATGATTGATGTATCGTGACTTGCCATCAATATCGCGGTGTTTTCTTCTTTCGCCAAGGCAAGTAATAGTTGCATTATTTCTTCCGAAGTTTCAATGTCTAGATTACCTGTTGGTTCGTCCGCCAAAATTAATTGTGGTTTATTTAGAAGTGCGCGCGCAATAGACACCCTTTGTTGTTCTCCTCCAGAAAGCGCGTGAGGAAATACCGCTGCTTTCTGTTCTATCCCTACAAGCTGTAAAACGCTTAGAGCGCGATTGTGTATTTTTTCTTTATCCTTCCATCCGGTAGCACCCAATACAAAGTACATGTTTTGAATAACCGTTCTGTCCATTAATAATTGAAAATCCTGAAATATAATCCCGATTTTTCTTCTTAAGAAAGGCGTTTCTTTTTTTGTAATTCGTCTTAAGTTATAGTCGGTGACAATTCCCTCTCCTTCTTTTAAGGGTATTTCGGCGTAAAGCGTTTTTAATAGGCTGCTTTTTCCACTACCCGTCTTTCCTACTAGATAGGCGAATTCGCCTTGTTCAACGGAGAGCCAAACATTGTCTAAAACCAATTGGGTTTGCTGATAAATTTTTGCGTTAGATAGCGTAATTACTTTTGACACGGTCTGTTTTTTTTTACAAATATGTATATCCTAAACGGATTATTTTCAACTGCAACGCTTTTCTCTTAACACGTTAAAGTGTATAACTTTTAATCCTAGAATTGATGATAGTAAATACACTATGTAACTTTGCCCTTGATGAAAATTAAGGTTTTTTATATTAGCTTGTTATTACTGTTCTTGGCATTTAATGTCAAAGGGCAAGAAACAAAAAAGTACACCGGGGATAATTCGTTATATTATCATGCGGAAGAACTTTTCGAAAAGGCGCAATATAGTGCGGCAAGGGTGGAATTCCGGGCTTTTATTAATGCTCGCCAGTCCGAAAATGATCTATTTGTACAAAAAGCCTATTATTATGAAGGTCTTTCGGCATTAGAATTATTTAATGAAGACGCTATCCCCTTATTGATTGCTTATAATAATCGCTACCCAGAAAACATAAATAAAGCGGTTATTTCATTTAAAATTGCAAATTTCTTCTTTCAAAAAGAAGATTTTGAAAATGCCGTAATATGGTATGCAAATACACCCTTAAATGCGGTTGAAAAGGAACGTAAAGATGAATTATTATTTAAACATGGTTACTCGGCTTTTCAATTGGGCGATCGGGCAACGGCGCTTAACGCATTTAGAGATGTGAAAGATGGGACGTCGCAATACGCGTCACCAAGTTTGTATTTTTTTTCACATTTGAGTTATTTGGGCGGGGCGTTGCAGGTAGCATTAGAGGGCTTTGAAAAGCTTAGGAAAGACCCCAATTATTCTGGGGTGGTTCCTTATTATATTATTCAGATTTACCACCGACAAATGCGCTTTCAAAATGTAGTGGATTACGCACCAACAGTGTTGGACTCTACCTCACTAACCGAGATTTCTGATGTTTATCATTTATTGGGGGACGCGTATTACAAACTCAATCAATTCAAGGATGCGGCAAAGTACCTTGAGATATATTATCAAAAGGCCAAAACAACAAGGGTGGATGATTACCAAATTGCCTATTCATTGTATCGAAATGAGGAGTACGATAAGGCAATTAAATACTTTGATCGGGTAGCAAGAGTGGATGATAGCCTTGGCCAAATAGCAATGTATCAAATTGCTGATTCATATCAAAAGTTAACTAAACTATTGCCTGCAAGAAGTGCTTTTTACAGGGCTTCAGAAATGAAAACACTGGAAAAAGTACAAGAAGACGCCCTGTATAATTTTGCGGTTTTATCTTTTAAAGTAGACATTAACCCCTATGACGAATCCGTTAAAGCTTTTGAAAATTACCTAAGAAAATACCCTGAATCTAGCCGTAAGCAGGATATTTATCAATGCCTCGTGAATGTATATTCGAATACCAGTAATTATTCGAAAGCATTAGAATCATTGGATAAACTTCCTTCAAAAGACACGAAACTTAAGGCTTTATACCAAATCATCGCGTACAATTACGGAGTGGAATTGTTTCAAAAGGCGCGTTATGAGGAAGCAATCACGAATTTCGCGTTAGTTAATAAATACGCCATAGATCCACAACTAGTCGCTCTTGCTAAATATTGGCGCGCAGATGCCTTTTACCGATTAAAAAAATATACGGAAAGTATCGCAGAGTATAAATTATTCTTGGGCTCTCCGGCATCCAATTCCTTAGAGGAAAAAAACGATGCTTATTACAACTTGGGGTATGCCTATTGGAATAAAGAATTATATAATGATGCCTTAGACGCCTTGCAAATATACTTGCAGGGAAATCCAAAAAACAAAGAGAAAAAAGTAGATGCCTGCTTAAAGTTAGCCGATGGCTATTATACCAGTAAACAAAATGCACTGGCTATAAAGTACTATAAAGAAACCATTGATTTAAAGTCTGATCTATCAGATAGAGCAAGTTATTATTTAGCAAAAAGTTATGGGTATAACGGCCAATTGCAACTGAAAATAAACGCATTGCTTACATTAATCGAAGATTATAAAGATTCAAAGTATATAATGAATGGTGTTTATGAACTCGCCAAAAGCTATAAATCTGGTTCAGAATACGATCCCGCACTCGTTTATTTCAGGAAATACCTTGCGGATTATCCTCAATCGGCCCTATTAATCGATTGCCAATTGGAAATTGCTGATATCCATTATAAACAATGGGACTATGCGCAGGCAGAACTAGACTTTAAACAATTATTATTAGAACATGATAATGTGCGTGATGTGTGTGCGGCAGCCGTAAAAGGATTGATGGATGTTTATATTGCACAGAAAAAGCCAGAAAAAGCCTCGGATTTAGCAGATCAATATCCATGTGCTAACGTTTCGCCAGACGAAAAAGAAAACCTTTTCTATAATCCCGCTTTACAAAGTTATGTTGATAGTAATTATGTGGAGGCCATTCCTAAGTTTGAAACATACCTCACTAAGTTCCCCCAGGGACGGTATGCCAATGAAACTTATTATTTTCTTGGGAATTCCTATTTTAAAATTAAGGACACTGTGAAGGCTGTACGTAATTATGAAGCGTATTTGTCTGGTGAGAACAATGCTTATTCTGAATTTGCAGCCGCGCGGGTTTCTACTTTTTATTACAACAAAAAAGACTATGTGAATGGTATTAAATATTACCTGAAACTTGATAAAATAGCAACGAAAGCATATAATATTTTCGTGGCAAAACTCGGATTAATGAGGTGTTATTTTCTTAACAACAACTATCAAGAATCAATCGCCTATGCAAAAATAGTCCTTGAAAGTAACGGACTCACAACAGCCAATCATATAGATGGGGAATATGTACTAGGACTGGCTAATTACAAGCTTGAAAATTATACCGATGCGGCGCTTTCTTTAAATTGGCTGGTTAAAAATACCCGCTCAGCAATGACTGCTGAATCCCGGTATTATCTTGCTGAGATTCATCATAAAAACAAGGAGTTAACGCTCGCTGAAAATGAAATAAATGCCATCTTAAAAATGAAGCCTAGCTACAATTTCTGGATTGGTAAGGCTTTGATATTAAAAACAAAAATAGATATCGAACGTGGGGATTATGTTCAAGCAGAACAAAGCTTAAAATCAGTGATTGATTTTTATCCGAAAGATCTTAATGATGGTATTTTGCTTGAGGCCAACGAATTAATGGAGGAACTCACGCAGCTAAAAAACCCCGTGAAAATAATTGAGGAAGAGCCCGATAAAAAAATTGAAATAAACCAAAACAAATGAAAGTACTCTTATTCTTTCTTGTGTATTTTTCCGTAGGTACATTACTCGCACAACCGCCAGATATTTTTGAGGCGGAGGGTCTAGGAAATAGAGAGGTTGAACCAACTTATCGATTAATTTCTAGTCCAAAAATTATAGATAGTTTGGCGGTTGCCCCAATAACACCTCAGCCACTTCTACAACTTTACGGCGACACTAAAATAAGCCTTGATACCATAGCAGCCGCAACTGTTGAAACCACGGAGAAAATCAAAGCGCTTTATCCATTTTATGCTAAAATTGGCATTGGATCTACCATTATGCCTCTTGGTGAGTTGTTTTATAATTCAACACGCTCTAGAAGCTCGGTATATGGAGCACACATTAAACACCTAAGCTCATTCGGTAATGTAAAAGATCGAGACAAGGTTACGTATGCGACAGCAGGTTTTGATAAAACCAGCGCCCTTTTCTTTGGGCAATTTATTAAAAAGAACATTACCGTGGGAGGTGACATAAATTATGAAAACTATGGGTATCATTACTACGGAATTCCTTCGGAAAATATAAGTGCAGACTCTATAAGACAACGTATTCAACGAACAGGTTTTGGTCTTAGTTTAATTGCTAATCGAGGAGATAGCGCGCGTTTGAATCTTAAGTTTGATCTCGCTTATAAAAATCTTAATTCTCAAAAACCCCTTATAGATTCGTTGTCAGACTGGAGGGTGCACGAGAACAGTTTTAATTTTAATACACGAGGGTGGTACAATAAAGAAAGTGAGTCTTTCTATGCCAATTTTGGGGTGAGGTATAATGGGTACAAGTACGGAATAGCTGATTCAGCAATAACGGCGATTGATACTGGTATTGTAATAAATAATACTATTATTGATCTTTATCCGGGGGTTTTAACAAATTTACTAGAGAAAAAACTATTGGTAGACGTTGGGGTAGGAATTAGTATTGACGCAAATAAAGTTACACGGGCTTATATTTATCCGCGGGTTACTGTTTCTTATTCCTTATTAAATGACTTAATTATTCCATTTATTGGCATTCGCGGGGGATTAAACCAAAATACCTACAGCTCCTTAAATAGCGTGAATCCATACGTTCTCACTAATCTCGTTTTGGAGAATGAAAACAAGCCATATGACCTCTTCTTCGGTGTTAGGGGAGGGATAACGAAACGCATGACTTATGGCATATGCGCGAGTTTTGCCAAGATAAATAACCGGGCGTTTTTTGTTACCGATACAAGCTATGCTAAATTAGGAAATCAATTTTACCTGGTTTATGACTCCCTCAACTTAACGAGTATTGAAGCCAATTTGTCTTACCAAATGAATGAGAAGCTTAAAATTGATGGTGTAGGTCGATTTAATAGTTATGAAATGAAGAACGAGGCGCGGGCTTGGAACCTTCCACAATTACAATTTATTCTTCGTGGCACCTACAATTTATATGATAAATTTTTAATTCGTGCTGATTTAACCATGGAATCAGGAAGAATGGCAAAAGTGAATGGACCAGGAAGCGGTGTGTTAACAGAAAACAATCAATACTTTATACCATTAGGGTTTATTGCAGATGGAAATTTAGAGGTGGAATATCGCTACAATAAAAGGGTGTCTGCCTTTTTACAAATTAATAATATTGCTTCCCAGCGATATAGCCGATGGTTAAATTATCCCGTAATGCCCATACAAATCATGGGGGGTATAACTGCACGGTTTTAACACTCCATTTCGAGTGCACTCTTTTTACCACGGTTACTCATTTAAAACAGCTTCATGCTAAGACGGGGCCGTTTAAATCAAGACACTAGTAAGTCCTAAACCCACAGTTTGATTAAAATAATAACAATAAATTAATTTTTCCATTAATTATTCGCTTTACTTTTGCACTTGGAAAAATGTCTTTTATACGTTTATGAATTAAATCACGTTAACACGTTTCATTTTAAACAATCAAACATATGCGATACATAATCATCTTATTAATTAGTGTTTACACCTCAATGTATACTTTTTCACAACAACAACACGAGGCTTTTTTTAATGCGGCTTATCTTCATTTATCAGAAGTTCCAAGGGGAACTTTAGAAGCCGTTTCCTATACCAATACCAGAATAGTTGAAATTAAAAGTGAGGATATAAACTCTTGCTCCGGCTTACCTCAGCCCTATGGTATAATGGGGGTTTTCGACAATGGGAAAAATTACTTTTTAGAGAACGGAAAGTTAATCGGAAAACTTAGCGGAATTTCTATCTCTCAACAGAAGGGGTCTATAGAAATGCAAATTATGGCTTACGGACTTGCCTTAGATTCGGTAATGAAGTTGTCCTTAAATAAAGGAATTAAAATTGAGGAACGATTAAGGATTGCGCTGCTAGAACTTTCTGAAATCCCTAAATTAGGAGCCGTAAACGATTTCGCTAGAAATTCATTTGCCATAGAGGTTTTCAGACGATTAAACGAAGTTCCTTTCGCCACCCTTCATCATTTCGATGTGAAAAATTACGATCTAGAATCATTGTTTGGAAAAGAAAATTATTCGGTCTTAAGCGCTCAAAAAATAAGTGTAAAAAAAAACGGTGTTGTTTCGCAAAGCGGGGTAAGTTACACGCCAATGATCAATAAATCACAAGAATATGGACCTGCTATTTGGACACCAACTCCATCGTGCAATTTTAGCAGTCGAAGCGGAACGGCCGTTTCTGCAATCACCATTCATACTGTTCAAGGCTCTTACTCTGGTGCTATTTCGTGGGCTCAAAACTGCAATTCTGGCGTTTCCTACCATTATGTAGTAAGAAGTTCGGACGGACAAATAACACAAATGGTTTTGGAAGGATCAAAAGCCTGGCACGTTGGGTCAGAAAATCCCTATACAATTGGATACGAGCACGAAGGATATGTTAATAACCCGGTTTGGTACACAAATGCACTATACCAAGCTTCTGCTAATTTATCTAAAGACATCATCCTTAGTGGATATGGAATTAATGGATTGCGAACCTATTATGGCGCGGCTTCATCGGGCTCCAATGTACTGGGAACTTGCGTCAAAATCAAAGGGCATCAACACTATCCGAATCAAACCCATACTGACCCGGGAATAAACTGGGACTGGGAAAAATATTATCGATTGATAAACTCAAGCCCAACGATCACTACAATTACCAATACCAGTGGTAATTTTTATGATTCCGGGGGAATCAATGGCAATTACGGTAATGATGAGCGGAAGCTATGGCTAATTCAGCCTGCAAACGCGACCTCTGTAACCCTGTCTTTTACAGCCTTTTCAGTGCACAGCTCAGACAAATTTTTCGTTTACAACGGTTCTACCATCAACGCCCCGCTACTTGGCAGTTATTCAGGAACAACTCTTCCGGCGGCACTAACAGGGACTAGTGGTTCATTGCTTGTAGAGTTTCGATCTGATTGTGGTTCCACTTCTAGTGGCTGGGCCGCAGGGTATACATCCATTATTAACACTGTCGATAATACACCACCAACTAGCACAATAAGCAATGGGCCAACATGGCAAGTTGCTGATTTTCAGACACAAATAAATGACGTTGATGCGGGTAGCGGAGTAGAAAAAGGCTTTTATCTTGTGGCAGACAGAAATCCAGCTAACATCGGATGGATGGCTAATGGTAGTTTTGGATTCGCACATGAAGATTTTGAAGATGTTAATGTGAATTGGACCTTGCAAACGGGCTTATTTAGCATTAACAATCAAGCATTTTTAATGAATGATGCTTCACAAAATAATTCTAACGCATATTTAAATGTTACACAAAACAATAGTGCTCAATACCTATATGAGTGGGAACAAAAAATAACATCCAGTAATTTAAATCAGCGGGCAGGAATGCACTTCTTTTGTTCTGATCCAACACTACCGAATCGGGGAAATTCTTACTTCGTTTATTTAAGAGAAGAAACAGATAAAGTTCAACTTTATAAAGTAACGAACGATGTTTTTACCGTGGTAAACGAAGACTCTTTAGTTATAACTCCTCAAGTTAATTATGCTATTAAAACATGGTATAACCCAACAACCGGAACAATTAAAGTATATGTAAACAATCAGTTAATATCGCAATGGCAAGATGCAAATCCTATTATTTCGGGTAATTCTATCTCGCTTCGAAGTGGTGCGTGCACCGTTCGATTTGATAATGTTAAAGTGTTTAAATCAAGGGCTACAAATGTATCAGTAACTGTAGGAAATAATCAACAAATGCGATTTCAAAGCAACGCGGCGATTACAACAGGGCTCATTCAATCTGAAGTAATCGATCTAGATCAAAATTGGGGAAACACTGCCTCTAAACAATACCTAATTGATTGGACTCCTCCGGTAATTAGTTCTTGTAACGATGGCGCGGCATCAGACATTGATACAGTTTATACCAATACACTCTCATGCAATTGGAATGCAACAGATATACACTCAAGTATTTCCAATTACAAATGGGCGTTAGGAACCACTTCTGGAGGAACTAATATTATACCCTGGACGAATAGTGCCCTTAATACCGCTATTCAGCACTTATTGACGAACCCTATTTATGGCCAAACTTATTATTTCACCATAAAGGCCGAAAATGGCGCACTATTAAATTCTCAGTTAAGTTCTGATGGCCAAAAGTTGCTTCAAAATCCAAGTGCAGGTCAAATTGAAAACGAACTAGCATCGCTTATTATATATCCTAATCCGAGTAGTGGAAATGGTTTTTGGATTGGTAATTTAATTAATCCAGCTGATGTATCAATATACGATGCTGCAGGAAAATTAATTCACAGTACTACCATAGAAAACAGCGGTTTTATTGAAACGCCTCAGTTATCAATTGGCTATTATAACGTGGTTATAAATAGTCGGAATCAATTAATTATCAAAAAGTTAGTTATTAATTAAGCGGTTTAAGGGAAGGAAAAAGACAAAATTTTATCTGCAAGGACATCGCTTAATAGAATATGAGATTCCTGCGTCCATCCCGCAATGTGAGGTGTTAAAATAACACTTGGGTCATTCATTAAAAATAATAGAGGTGCTGGTATTTCCTTATTAAATAATGATTCGAAACTTTGTGCCTCAAACTCCAACACATCCAGTCCTGAAGCCTTTATTTTTCCGGACTGGATTGCCCTTACTAACGAAGAAGTATCCACAATTTTTCCCCTAGAAATATTAATAAAATAAATGGGTTTAGAAAAGCTAGCGAAAAATTTATCGTCGGCATAATAATATGTTTCATCTGTTAATGGCAAATGCAGGGAGACAACATCTGCCTGACTAAAAATCATTTCTAAAGAGGAATTTATTATTCCATTTTCATTTGGGACGGAAATGTACTTGTCGTGTGCTAAAACAGTAAGACCAAAAGCGACGAGTTTTTCGGCGAAAGCCCTTCCGTTGTGACCAAAACCAATAATTCCAACTGTTTTACCTTTTAATTCCTCTCCTCTATTGGATTCACGATTCCAGAAACCTTGTTTTATTTCGTTATTTGCGACATAAATATTATTCATACAGCCCAATAATAAAGCCAACGCATGTTCCGCAACAGCATTTCTATTTCCTTCTGGAGAATTAAAAAGAGCTATATTGTTTTGCTTGCAATAATCTTGATCAATATTTTCTAGACCAGAACCAGCCCTTGCAATAAATCGTAAATTTTTAAAGCGGGTTAAAAATTCTTCGTCTAAATAAAACCTGGAGCGGATAACCAAACCAAAAACGGTGGAAGCTTCGTCATAAATAAAAGCTAAACTTTTATCCTCCCCATGAACACAATTATATCCAGCCGTTTTCAACCGATCAAAAAGAATTGGGTGAACACTATCTAAAAACAGAACTTTTCTTCTCATTTTTCAAATAAAACCTTAAAAAAAGCCCTGATAAAATCGACTATCATGACTATCCGAATATGATTTAACCTTTAAGCTATTAAAACGGCGTTAAAACGCGTTAAAACCTATTTTAGCGGCTAATATAAATTAAAAGTACTGAAATATCACTTGGAGAAACCCCTGAGATCCTAGAGGCTTGTCCAATAGTAACAGGCCGTACTAAATTTAATTTTTCAATAGCCTCTAAACTCAAATTTTTTAATTGATCAAAAATAACATCCGCAGGTATTTTAACATCGTCTAGTTTTAGCATCTTACTAACGAGTTCTTCTTCGCGCTCAATATACCCTTCATATTTAAGGAGAATTTCCGTTTGCGCTAAAATATCGGGATGCAAAATAATTAACTCTTCAGCTATTGCACTAGCTTCCGGTGACACCTCTAATAAATCAGTTAAAGTTATTTGCGGTCGGAGAATTAAATTTGACAATTTAACCTGTTGCGTAATTGGTGCCGAGCCCTTTGCTTCTAACATTGGGTTGGCCAATGTGGGACTAATACCGATAGATCGTAGTGCCCATTTAAGCTTCTCTGTTCCGGTGATCTTTCTCTCAACCTTGTCCAATGCCAACTTATCGGCCAGTCCTATATTATATCCCATTTCAGTTAAGCGTACATCAGCATTATCTTGGCGTAGTAAGATTCGATATTCCGCCCTACTTGTAAACATTCGATAAGGCTCCTTAGTGCCTTTGGTTACTAAATCATCTATTAACACGCCAATATAAGCTTCGCTTCGCGATAAAACAAAAGGTGTTTTATTCTTAATTTTCAAGTGGGCATTAATCCCCGCCATCAAACCCTGACAAGCTGCTTCTTCATAGCCCGTTGTTCCATTGATTTGTCCTGCAAAATACAAATTTTCAATTCGTTTAGTTTCTAGGGTATGTTTTAGCTGTGTAGGCGGAAAAAAATCATATTCAATGGCATATCCAGGCCTAAACATTTTAACTTTTTCGAAACCAGGTATTGTTCTTAATGCATCAAGTTGTATGTCTTCAGGTAAAGAAGTACTAAATCCATTAACATAAATTTCAATAGTATCCCACCCTTCCGGTTCAACGAAAATTTGATGTCTATCCCGTTCAGCGAAACGATTTATTTTATCTTCTATACTCGGACAATAGCGTGGGCCTGTACTCTTAATGGCCCCATTAAACATCGGAGATCGATCGAAACCCGTTCGTAACACATCATGTGTATTTGTGTTGGTATAGGTAATGTAACAAGGTCTTTGTTTTGTAAGGTTCGGCGTATCGGAGTAGCTAAATTTGGAAGGGTTATCATCTCCATCTTGCAACTCCATTTTAGAATAATCCAATGAGCGTCCATCAACACGTGGTGGAGTACCCGTTTTCATTCTACCAGCCTCAAAACCTAAGGCGATTAATTCTTCAGTAATTCCTGTTGATGCTTTTTCTGCTGCTCGACCACCACCAAACTGTTTCTCGCCCAAATGAATCAATCCATTAAGAAAGGTGCCATTGGTTAATACAACCGAACTTCCATAAATAGGAATCCCTAATGCTGTATAAACCCCTTTGATAACCTTGTCTTCTACGATTAATCCTGCGCACATGTCTTGCCAAAAATCCACATTGGGATTTCGTTCTAGTAACATTCGCCATTCTGTAGCAAACAACATACGATCATTTTGGGTGCGTGGCGACCACATCGCCGGTCCTTTTGAAAGATTAAGCATCCGAAACTGGATGGCACTTTTATCACTAACAATACCTGAGCCCCCTCCTAAAGCATCTATTTCGCGAACGATTTGCCCCTTTGCAACTCCACCCATTGCTGGATTACAACTCATTTGGGCAATAGTATTCATGTTCATTGTAAGTAACAAAACGCTACTACCCATTTTTGCCGCAGCATTCGCTGCCTCACAACCGGCGTGACCAGCACCAACAACAATAACATCGTATTTTTTTAACATCGTAATAGTTTCACGTGAAACATCCTATTTTGTTTCACGTGAAACAAAATTATCAATATAAAATTCTTCTTTGGATCGCATAATAGATACTTCACTTTCTGTTTTGTCATTATAAGAACACAAGTGGAGCACTCCGTGAAAAACAACACGGCACAACTCATTAAAAAAATCTTTTTCAAATTGCTTTGCATTCTCACCAACACGTTCTAAAGAGATAAACAAGTCCCCACTAATATATTCACCATGTGAATAATCAAATGTTATGATATCAGTAAAATAATCGTGATTCAAATAATCTTGGTTGATGGATAAGAGATGCTTATCATCAGTGAAAATAATAGATATTTCACCGACTTCTTTTTTCTCAGCACTTATTAATTTGGGTAGAACTAAAACAAAAAATTCCGGATCAAATGCCGGAATTTCATCGTTCGTAAAATCATATAGTATCATTTCTTAAAATAAAGCGTTACTTTTTTACCACCCTCTTCAAATTCAACCTCATCAGCTAAGTTTCTCATTAAAAAAACACCCCTTCCATTTTCTTTTAATATATTTTCTGGAGCGGTGGGGTCGGGAAGATTCATGAAGTCAAAACCGGGTCCTTCATCCGTTATAGAAAAACAAAACTCAGTTGTATTATTTAGGACTAGCAATTCGATTACCAAGGCCTCTTGGTTTTTATTGCCATGATGTATCGCGTTATTTAGCGCCTCAGTTACACTTATTAATACATTACCGTAAGCGTCTTCATTTAGCGCTAACTCTAAACATATTTCATCCACCAAATTCTCAACAGCTGTTACAGCTTCACTATTTGATGGTAAATTAAGTGATTTTATTAGTGTAAAACCTTCTCTCATAGATAGTTATGTGAATTAATCATTCAAATTAAAGAATTGATTCGCCTTATCTTTATAATATTTACTAAATGAAGGGTCAACGGATTGTATGTGCTCAATTTGCTTTAATTTTTGTTTAGTGTACTCATCAAATCGTATTAGGTTACTGTTATTTTCATTTTGACCAGATTTTGATTCCCTTTTTTCATCGAAACCCCTTTCCATTATGGCTTTTTCACTTTCTAATAATCTTGTTAAAATCTCTTTTTGTCTATTAATAATGTCGTTGTTGGGGCGTTTATTTATTAGCGCTTTTTCTTGTTCTTCAAGTTCTTGGATTAAAGGTGAAAGCTTGTTTCCTGTGCCTTTTCCATCTTTATTCAACTCGTTCCTCATTTGCTCTAACTTTTGTCTGATAGCCGTTTGTTCTGCTGCCATCTTAGCGATTTCTTTATTTCCCAAACCCAACATGCCCATACCTGGTTTATCGCCTGGTTTTTCTCCCTCTTTTCCTTCACCAGGAGAACTCCCCTTCTTTAATTTTTCTAATTGTTTTTTTAACATTTCCTTCATATCTCCTGTAGACATTGATCCAGGTTTAGGTTTGCCATTTCCTGGATTACTACAGTTACCCGAACCTTTCTGTTGTGCCTGCATTTCTGCTTGCATTTGTTGTAATGCCTCATTTAACAAAAGTGCCAAGTTGTTGTAGGAAGTCATTGTAAGCTGTTGATGTGTTTCTATGTCAACAATCCGGTGTTCATCAATAGAGTTGATAGATAGTTCATGGTTGTCCTTTATAATGGTTAGCTCCTTATCCACAAAAGAGGCTATCTTAGGCTGTCTTTTAGCTAAAGCCAACAAGCTATCTTTTACTATTTCTGTATCTGTCACAATGTTTCGTTGTAAACGTCCCAATTTCTTATAAGCAGGACTTTTAGCGTTCGTTTTTTTAAATTTAGTAATTAATGATTCTTGATTGAAACTTAAAATCATGAGGCTTTCCAAAATATTTCTAATGGAATTCATATCTTCCTCATTCTCTTTTTTATTCGCTGCTTCTTGATTGTCATTAAGTTGATCTGCTAATTCATTCATTTCCTCAGCGGCTGACTTCTGATTTTCCCCGGCTTTTTTATCTTTACCTTGCTCCAATGATTCCTTTGCATCCTTCATTTCTTCACTAATACTTTCCTCGAGGGGCTTGGTGTCTTGTAGTGGGATTGGTTGATCTAGCTTTTTATTTAATTCCTTGATTTCTTGAATATCCTTTTTTAGTTCGTCAAATTTCTTGTTTAATTCCTCTTGTTTTTTAGCAGCTTCCTCCTTAGAAAGTTTGTTTTCCTCTACTTGCTTTTTTAATTCTTCCTGTTCTTTAGCCAAACCTTTTAATTCTTTTTCTGCGTCATCTATTCTTTCATTGACTTGAAGTTTCTTGAGCATTTCTAGACTTCTATCAAGCTGCTTCTGCATGTCTTCAGCGGACTGACTAATTTCTTGCATTTTATCTTTTAACTCTTCTTTATTGTTTTCTCGCATTAATTTTTCGAGTTCATCTAGCAACTTTTTGAGTTCGTCATCCATTAAATCCTCCAATAGTTTTTCTATCAACTCTTGTTTCTCTAAAACCTCTTTATCCATCTCTGATAATTGGTTTTTTTCTTCGGTGCTTTGATTTAGTTCTGACTTCAATTGCTCTAATGACTCAACTAAATTTTTCTGTTCCTCTTTCAATTGAGCTGCTTTATTTATTTTATTCCAATCATTTGACTTAGAATTAATAACTTCCTTTTTTAAGGTCTCTACATTTTTTTGGAATTCTTGTGCTTTCTTTAGCAACTTAGCTAGATCTTCTTTGTTCTTTTGTTGATCCTCACTTCTATTTTCATTTAATTCTTCTAAACTTGGAAGTTTATAAGTGTTTAGTTGACTGCGTGTGCTTTTACTACCATTTACTCCATCATTATCGCTTACAACAAAATAGTATTCAATACGATCGTTAAGTTTCACGTTTTCCCTTCTAAAATCAACCGCAAAATCAAACATCGACCTAGTACCATTAACCGCTTTAACGCTAATCGTACTTGTTTTTTTGTTACCGTTTTCACCTATTAGGGTGTAAACAAAATTGAGTGACCTTAAGCCGTAGTCATCACCAATATCACCTTGAAAATAACGGACACCTTCAGCAACTGAATCAATCCGTTCTGATAGTGTGATTGTTGGAAAAGCATCCTTAACGACAGTAATATGTAGAGTAGTCGAATCAATTTTTGCAGAATACAAATTAAATAGATCCAATTTAAGGGTTGCATCATTGGTAAGTAACTTCTTGAAATTAAAACCATTACTAGTAAAAGTGATTTTTTCCCTATTGAATGATAAAACAGTTTTCTTCGTGTTTCTTGTTAGAATACTCCATTCAATTTTAGTCCCTTCAGGTACTGTAATATCCCCGGTATTAGTAATAAGCGAATTAACTTTGCCTAAATAAGCTGGATAAATTAAGGTAGCATCTAACTTACCAATAATAGATTTTCCTAATAATTTATAATTGAATTTATCACTCTCATATTCATTCGCTATGAAATAAAAGTTCCCGGAAGTCTTTGGTTTTTTAATAATGGCCGCAAAACTATTTTTACTCGTTTTCTCCATTAAAAACTTACCATTAACACATACTAAATAAACATTCTCTGGTAAAAAAGAACCCTTAAGCGTTAAATAGATTTTAACATCCTCTCCTTCCTCAAGAAGTAGGTATTTGTTATCAATACTAAAATTAAATGGCGCAATGGGTTTATATTCTTTATTAAAATTAACTACTCGTTCAGTTCCTTGTGTAAGAATCGTTGGTATAAAAATGGAGATTGAAACCAATAAAAGAACCAGTGGTATAATAAATTTTAAGTATTTCTTATTATCTTTTATTTCAATCGCTCCAACAAAAGGGACAGTATTTAACTCTTGAGATCGCTGATAAACGGTTGCATTTAACAATTCTAAATTCCCTTCCTGGGAAATTAATAAGTCATTTAATTGTAAGGTGTTTTTTAATCGATCAGAAATAGAGGGAAAGAATTTCCCTATTATTTCACTCGCCTGATTTCTATTAATTCTGTTTCCAAAAGAAAAAAGTTTGCCTAAAGGGATTAATATATATTTAACTAAAATAAATGTGTTAAACGATAAAAAACCAAATAAGAAAAAGGCGCGAAATAGCGAATTAAATCTTCCTAGATATTCTAATATTGAAACGAATAAATACGAAAAAATTAATATTCCAAGAAAGAAAAAAATACCTTTAACAATTTCATTCGTATAATATTTTCGAATAAAATCGTCTATTTGACTTACTAATCTTTCAAATGTATTATCCATCTATTTTTAACTGCTTTTTTATAAAACGTCTCATTCCTAAACGAAAGTAAAGATATAGTTTTATCTTCACAAGTATAATTAGGTCTAGCTTAATAGTATATAATATATTTATTTTAAATAATTAAAAAGATTTACTATTGTTATTAAGGGTGTTGATATGTTAAAAAATAAAGCATGATATATTATCATTACTAAATAATTAAATTTAACCACTACTTATCATTATTAATTAAGCTTGTTTTTTCCTTTTATTGACTGAGAAAAGAAAGAATATAAACAATGAATGAATAACTCTAATTGTTGAAAAATAAACAAGAATGTTAATTAAAAAACAGTGGATTACTTGTGTTAAAATAGCGCATAAAAATTACTAATTAATAAGCTCTATATAAAAAACAAATTGGTTTGTTATTTTATTCTGATTATCCAAAAGAAAGTTTCTACAAGTTATACAAACTAATCAACACATATTAATATTTATTGTTCACAACCATATAAGTTAATTAATTGTAAATCAAAGGTTTAAATATATTACAAAAGATAAAAAGTTAATAAAAGTGTCAATTTGTTAATTAAAATTAACTTTAAAGAAATTTTTAATAATGGCAACAACGACAATATCAATAGGCAGTGATCATGCTGGTTTTTTATTAAAAGAAGCAATTATAAAACACTTAGAAAACAGGGGTTTAGCAACAATGGATTACGGTTGTTATTCGGAAGAAAGTATTGATTATCCTGATTATGCACACCCTGTTTCCGAGTATATTCTTTCAAACGAAGGTTCCCTTGGTATATTAATCTGCGGATCAGGAAATGGCATTAACATGACGGCCAATAAACACCAAGGTGTACGAAGTGCTTTGTGTTGGAATACTGAAATTGCCCTCTTAGCCCGACAACATAATAATGCGAATATCATCGCTATACCAGCACGATTTATAACAATAGAAGAAGCAATTACAATGGTTGATACTTTTTTAAATACAAGTTTCGAAGGAGGGCGACATCAGTTAAGGGTGAATAAAATAAATTGCTAATTTTTTTTATTAAGCCTAAACAAGGAACTCGCAATCCCATCAGCTTGCATTTTCCCTTTCAAACTTAAAACCCAAAAGGTATCTGTCTCGGTAATAAGTCCAATCTGAATATAGTTTGAAATAAGTTCATTTTCATCCTTTTTTAAACCACCAAACTCCTCTATTTTTTCTTTAGTCACTCCCCATTTCGTTCTTAACCCGGTTAAAAAAAGCTCATTCCACTTATCTTCTTCACTCAAGATCTCCTCTTGATACCAAGAATCATTTAAACCCACATTTTTCCAATAAAGGGTGTTGTTACTAACATTCCATCTTCTACTTCTTTTAGTATAAGAATGAGCAGAAGGCCCAACACCTAAATACGGCTTCCCTTCCCAATACGCAGTATTGTGTTTAGCATAAACCCCCTCTTTCGCAAAATTCGAGATTTCATACTGTTCGTAGCCTTCTTTTGATAAACCTTGGATCATATCTAAAAACTGTTCGTTCTGATAATCTTCATTTAACGGAATAAATTTCTCATTAAGCACCCAACTATGTACAGCTGTTTTAGGTTCAATAGTCAGGCAATAGGCAGAAATATGTGTTGGTTTCAATGCTACAGCGCTCTTGAGATTTATTAACCACTCTTCTTTACTCAAATTTGGCAAACCATACATTAAGTCTATAGATATATTTTCGAACCCAGCATTGCGTGCGTTTTGAACTGCATCTATTCCTTGCTTTGCATTGTGAGATCGATTCATCCAATTTAAATCTCCTTCTTTGAAAGATTGTAAACCGATACTCAAACGGTTAATTCCTAAAGAAAACCAATCGTTTAGTTTAGTTTTTGAGCAATCATCAGGATTTACTTCAATGGTAATTTCAGCTTGAGGATTTACGACAAAATTTGTAAAAATCGTATTAAGTAGCAGTGTAAATTCATTTTTTTGCAACAAACTCGGGGTTCCCCCACCAAAATAGATGGTATCAACTTCTTCTGAAACCTCTTTGTTTCGTAAAACAAGTTCCTTACACATAGAAATAATCAACTCATTTCTATATTTTTCAAAATTAGTGGAGAAGTGAAAATCACAGTAGGTACAACGTTGTTTACAAAAAGGAATGTGGAGATAAATACCCGCCACACCTTAATTTAAAACAAGTTTCTTAATGCTTGACTTACCGCTATGTTCAATAAATCGTATAAAATACGATCCAGCAGAAAGAGCTGCAAGATTCATTTTAAACTGTTGCCCATTAAAATCATATTCTTCCATTATCTGACCAGTAAGAGTTAAAACCTGGAATACCCCAGTTGTTTGATGTTCTAAACTGATCATTACAACCCCATTACTAGGGTTAGGAAAAATCATCATATTATTATCCTCAAGGTCATTTAAACCTGCCCCCGACAAACAAAAATCAAGTGTAATTTGATCTCCAAAATCTGCAGCGGCTGTTGAAATTGAAGCTAATGTATCACCTGCTTGACTTATTAAAAGGTTACCATCTCCTGTTTGACATAAGCCATTATTAGACAAACCATCTCCGTAACTATCTATAAGCACATAGGAGTAACAGCCATAATTTAAGCACCAGGTTTCACTTACCATTCCAGGTTCGTCATCCGCATAACCGTTACCCGCGTAAATAGCCGTACCACTCGTGTTTTGAAGCTCCCACGAAGTTTCAGAACCAAAACAATCTAAGGTCAAATCCATCACGACAGAAACGCCATTTAAAACAATTAAAAAAGAACTATTGCCCGCATTATTTAAATTATTTTCATCCACCCCCGCATTGGTATTTGTTACAGTTGCACTAAAGGTGTGTGCCCCATTTGTAAGTGTAGCTGCGGGTAAATTAACCACAACAGATTGCCATTGAGGCAAAATTCCTGACCAATTATAAATTAGGTTATTTACCCCATCAAATCCATAGCTTATTGTAGCGGATGTTAAAGTGACCGCTCCATTATTTACCAATGAGAAAGAAGGAGTAACCTCTGCCGAACAATATGTTCCAGAAACCCCTTGTACATTACTAACAGCGGGATCTACTTGTACAGGCACCCCACCAGCAGGATCAAAGCCATCAATGAATAAGGCTCCACTTAAAGAAGGGTCTAACCAATATTTGAGTTGATTGGTACTGTCACTTCCAGCAGGATTCCATGAGTATCCGAATTTTCCGTATTCATCTGACAGAGCCGCGGCGCCACAAGCTGAGGCTCCGCCATGAAGTTGTCCAACAACTCTATGATTTTGATCAAAAATAGGAGAACCTGAGGAACCCGGTTCTGTAACTCCAGAATCCCAATTAGTAATTCCCCAATGGGTATTCGCAGGTCCACCGCCCCAGGATGTAGAGACCAAAGGATCATTTTCAAAAGATATTTTTTTAATATCGCCACTTGGGTGGTGAATACATACCGCCGATGCAGGAGTAACATTAGAGTTATCCCATCCAGCAAAATAAGGGATATAAGCAGCAGGTACTGTGTTACCAATTAACCCACCGGTTATTTCTACTAAACAAAAATCAGATGTAGCTCCTCGAGCCCTTAAAACCGCACCGTTTAATGACACAAAACTAGGAGAAGTTGCGGGGTTTGTGCAATTAGTTGCTTGCCAATTGAAGCGAAAAATCCATGACGCCGGATTACTGTAACAATGATCGGCGGTTAAAACATATGGCTTACCATTATTTAAAACATTATTTACCAAGGCACCCGAGCAAAAACCATTACTACCAGAGACCAACATAACAGCACTGTTTCTTTCATTAACCCAAGCCGCACCTTGTGCACAGTTGACATTAAAATTACAACCACCCGAACTTCCAAAAGCTTTTTCTTGAAACTCATTTGAGGATCTATACCCGTGCGTAACGATTCCCAACTCTAAATTTCCAAGATCATTATTAAAAGGAATATAGTACTCTATAATAACATCTTCTCCAGGAACAAGTTCTGAGCCTAATTGACCTTCATAAATATGATTTGCAGTGAATCGCCCTAAAACAAAAGATTTATCGGGCTTATAAATGAACAATTCATTTCCCTCCGGGATCATTAAATTTTTAAAAGTCAAATTTACCGTGAGCGCCTTATCGCAATGCACCAATAATCTCCAGATAAGATCTTTATTAGGCAAGGTGTCCCATGTTCCGCAATTAAATAATGTGGATGAACTAGGGTTATTAAATCCAAATCGCCAAGGGGACAAGCCCGACTTATCTGTTATAGCGTCCTCTGCTTTCAATGCCACCACATCAGGCTCTAAAAAAGAAATTTTATCTATTGTCTTAAGATCACCACTAAACTTGTAACTTCTGGGCACGCCACCGTCACCTTGTTGCGAAAAAGCAGCGTAACTGATAAAAAGAAAAATAATTATTTTATTCATTTTTACTGTGATTTTATTTAGTGCGTTTAATGCTACATCCCTTTGGGGTAGTATTTTTTATTTTAATTCGATTCCCTTGGTTTTTCGCTAACATAGCATTCATTAAGTAAGGAATTGTTTGGGTTCGATTCTTGTCCCAGATATTATCAATAGATCCCATATAAATCAAGGATAGTTTCTCATTAAAGAAATAGACGTGTGGTGTTGTTTTTGCCCCAAAAGCATTTGCTAACACACTATTTTCATCCATCAAATAAGGCATGTTATATGCTTTTTTTTCTGCGTGATTTTTCATTTCAATAAAAGAATCATCTCCCGCTCGTTTTCCTTCATTCGAATTAACAACCACTAAACCAATTTGATACTTATTTGCTTGTTCATACAAATCATTGTATTGACCTTCCCAACCAGGGAAACTTTCAGATCCAACAACAAACGGACATGTATTACAACTAAAGATAACAACCAAGCCATTTTTTTTCATGGCTTTTATCAAGGATAAACTTTCCGTATTAGCAGACACCATCAATTTATCACTTAATGGCGCTCTATCTTTAAGTTTTATTTGTCCCCACAGTAAAGCATTCGAAAAAGAAATGGCTAAAAGGAAAAAAAGTGTTTTCATGATAAATAATTTAATGGAGAATAATATACCAAAATTACAAATTAATCTTATAAAACAATTGCATTGAATAATTGAAAATCTTCTTCTAATCATTAAGTTTGTAACTTATGATGTCTAAAACAAACGAAAAAACAATTATTATAGGAATAGGAGGAGGGAGCGGTTCTGGAAAAACAACCTTATTACGTCGTTTGGGGGAAGTTTTTAATAAACAGGCACCCGCCATTTTCAGCATGGATAATTATTACAACCCCATTGAAGCTCAACAAAAAGACAGCAATGGCATTGTGAATTTTGACTTGCCAAGCGCCATCAACGAAGAACAGTTAACAAAAGATTTGATTTCATTATCAGAGGGGACCCCTATAGAAGTAAAAGAATATTTTTTTAATTCAAATCCCAACAAAAATGTATTACTTACCATTCAACCAAGTCGCATAATTATCGTTGAAGGATTGTTTCTATTTCATTATGAGGGGGTTAAAGAACTCCTTGATTATACTGTTTTTGTAGATGTAGAACATGAAACCCAATTAGACAGAAGGATTTATCGAGATCAGGAAACCAGGGGTTATAGCAGATCAGCTATTATTTACCAATGGGAAAACCATGCTTTACCGTGTTACGAAAATTACATTTTTCCTTACAAGAATACAGCCGATTTTGTTTTTAGAAACGATCACCGAGCGGACGAAGATTTTCAAGAACTAATGATTTCCATTCAATTAGCATTAACTAATTTAGAGACCCCTTGATACTAGCCAAATCATATAGTTCATTTAAAAAAGCTATTTGGTTTTTATTAGCGACGATTTCTTTTTTTACTGCAATAGCTATCGATCGGCGTGACAACAAGACACAACTTACCCCAGCGGTACAGCAAAAAATACAAGTTTCGTTTCTGAATCAAATTAATGCTTTAGAAAAACAAGTAGACAAGGTATTAAACGGACAAATCCAAAAAGAAGTAAAAAACCTTCCAACGAAAACCCCCTTTTTCTTACATATTTTCCAAAATAACGAACTTGTTTATTGGAATACGAATCAGCTGCCAACATCCTCGAATCTTAGCAATAATGAAATAAAGAATGGGGTATATAAATTGAGTAATGGCTATTACTATATATATTCCGGTATAAAAAACGAGCTAATCATTCAGGGGTCCTTATTACTTCAGTCCTCGTATGAACTAGAAAATGAATACCTACAAAATATATTCAACCCAGCAATATATGACGGTGTTTGCCCCATTACTATTACCAAAAAAAGCCCCTATTCCATTCGCGACAAAAAAGGTAGATCCGCCTTTTTTATCAGTAACACTACCAAATCCAACCCATTCACTGACCATAGTAATATAACGTTTATATTCTTGATGTTCTCGTTTATTTCCTTTTTACTAGGACTTTATTTTATTACGAGAGGCCACCATTACCTTGCAGTAATTTCATTTTTTGCATTAATTATCATTCGGTATTTAGCGATTTATTATATACCAATTAATTTATTTTCTAATCAAGAATATCAATCCGCCAGCCTCTTTCCATTTAACACGCTATTCCCAACGATATTAGGCCTGGCACTTAACATAGGAATACTTATTTACGGATTTTTTATAATTGTAAATATTGTAAATACACGCAAACACAAAATTTGGAGCTATGTATTTCTCTTTATTCTCTTTATCCTTTGGTGGTTGATCCTTGACTTTATTAAAATTTTAGTTGAAAATGCGGATGTTTCATTAACCCTTGACCTACCATTCACCCTTACCCTCTATTCGTATGTGCTAATTGTTATGGTCGCCGCGATGTTTTATTCTTTTTATTATGGATACGTTAAAACGATTAAACAGCTAAGTACATCACCCAAATTAATAAAACGGACGTGGCTTTTCATACTTACAGCAACACTATTATTCATGTTTATGCGGTCTCAAACACAAGACGCCGTGACGATTTCAATGCTTTTGCCACTTTTATTAATGACTCTCATTTCCTTAGGTCAATTAAATAATAGAGGAAATAAAAATGTTGTATTACAGCTATTTATTTTGGCTTTATTTTCAAGCTCATTTATAAAAGAATTAAACACACATAATCAGATAAAAGAGCGGGAAATCAGGAAATTATATGCTAATCAACTTTTATTAGACCGCGACTATGAAGCAGAAATCAGCTATTCATCTTTTCAATCAGCTTTAATTAATGATCCTCATGTCTTGCAGCTTTTTAATCATGCAGAAAGTAACCCTATACCATCTCGCGTGGGTGATTTTTTTGAGCGCTCTTACTTCTCAGGTTTGTGGGATGGCTTCGAGTTAGGCGTAACTATGCTTGACTCCTCCTTTAATACCATTTTATCCAAAGATGGATTTGATAATTATCTACTATCCGATTTGATTGAACATCACAGTGAGCAGTCAGAAATAAATCCTGCGATATTTTTTCTTAAAGATTCTTATTTAGGGTATAGTTATCTTATTAAACAAGTCCTTCCTCGTAATAAAGGAACCCTCGTGTTTAGTTTGAAATCAAAGAAAATACCCGAAGAAATAGGTTTTCCGAGACTTTTATTATCCAAACAAGCGAACGTATTAAATGGAATAGCAAACTATTCAATAGCAAAATACTTCAATGGAAAACTAGCAAAGCAACATGGAGAATTTCACTTTCCAACCAGTTTATCTTTTCTCAAAGCAATAAGTGGGAAAAATGATTTCATCGAGTATGGTGAATATAATCACTATGTGTTATTTAAAGGAAGCGAAACAGCGGTAGTCTTATCAGAAAAAACAAAGACGAATTATGACTTACTAACCTCTTTTTCATATATTTTTTGTTTTTGGGGACTTCTACTCGTACTAATAAATACAAGCTACCTTTTATTTAAAACAGAGCAGTATAGATGGACATTAGCCCTAAAGATTCAGTTAATGTCCGTTTCCTTGGTGGTTCTTTCCTTGGTGTTTTTTGGTGCTGTTAGTAGCTTATTTGTAAGCCGTCAATACGAGTTATTTAATAATAAATCAATAACAGACGAGGTGAAATCCATTTCGACAGAGTTGAATAATAAAACCACAAAAACGACTAAAATAAGCAAGGTCAATGATGGAACATTTTTTGAATTATTAACAGAAAAACTTTCTGTAATTTTCGAAACAGACATTAATATTTATGATTTAAAGGGTCGTTTGGTAGCGGGTTCAAAACCGGAGGTTTTTTCATTGGGCTTACAAAGCGAACAGATAAATCCTCGGGCCTACTACGAACTTAAATCAAAACATATAAGCTTGCATTCTCAAAAAGAAAACATAGGAAAACTATCGTTTTATTCCGTTTACATGCCCATTTATAATGGGAAAAATGAAGCACTGGGTTATTTAAACATTCAACATTTTAATAAACAACGCGATTTTGAAAGACAAATCCAGTCTTTTCTAGTTTCAATAATGAACATATTTATATTATTATTAACGGGAGCCATCATTATTTCTTTACTAGTTTCTAATCGTTTAGTGCAACCCCTTAAGCAATTACAACTAAAGGTTCAGGCGATTAATTTCGGTAAAAGAAACCAACACATTGTATACGAATCACGGGACGAAATAAGCACCGTTGTAGACGCCTATAACAACAAGTTAGATGAATTAGAAGAGGCAATTAAGCAATTGAAATCAAATGAGCGTGAGTCTGCTTGGAGAGAAATGGCAAAGCAAGTTGCCCATGAAATCAAAAACCCATTAACACCCATTAAGTTAAGCGTACAGCAATTGCTCCGAGTTTATGATGCTAATGACCCGGATTCAAAGTTTAAAATCGAGGTAGTGGTAAAGGCAATTATTGAGCAAATAGACAGCCTAGTTAAAATAGCCAATGATTTCTCACTTTTTGCCCAATTACCTGTTCCGATTAAAAAAGAAACTGATTTAATTTTACTTATAAAGAACATCTTACCGATGTTCCTTTCTTATAATAATATAAAAATAACATTGGAGAGTTCGTTGGAAAAATGTATGGTTAATATAGACAAAGACCAATGGTTGCAAGTATTAAACAACCTAATAAAAAATGCTGCACAAGCATGTTCAGACATAAAAAAACCAATCATTCACATACAAGTAAGTAGGGAGAAACACACGGTAATAATTGAAATAAAAGATAATGGATGTGGTATTCCTCCTGAGCAAATAGAAAAAATATTTACCCCCCACTTCACCACCAAGTCAACGGGTAGTGGAATAGGTCTTTCTTTAACGAAACAAATAATCGAAAACCATGATGGTCAGATTTCGTTTACATCCAGTGTTAATAAAGGCACCACTTTTACCATCAGCATCGGTTAACCCTCAAAAAAAGGAAGGACAGGACAGATTTTCATTAGAGAATAATATCCATTAGAAAAACATACCAAAGTATTGGCTAACTTTGTAAAAAAAGAAGTCATAAATAGATTTCTTCAACATAATATAGCATGTATTGTCTTGATATATTGAACCGAAAACGGCTTACAACTATAGAAGTAGTTATTGGCGCGTTAAAACTAGGGGGGAAAGCGCCCATTCGACTGCAGTCGATGACTACTACCGATACCATGAATACCGAATTATCTGTTGAGCAATCTATTCGTATGATAAATGCGGGTTGTGAGTTGCTTAGATTAACGGCTCCTAGTAAAAAAGAAGCAGAAAACTTAGGAGTAATAAAACAACGCCTTTTGGATTATGGCTACAACACGCCATTAGTTGCGGACATTCATTTTACTCCCAACGCGGCAGAAATCGCCGCTCGATTAGTTGAAAAAGTACGCGTGAACCCGGGCAATTACGCCGATAAAAAGAAATTCGAAGAAATAGAATATACTGATGAAAGCTACAAAGAGGAATTAATACGAATTGAGGAAAAATTCACGCCGCTGGTTTTATTGTGTAAAAAACACAATACAGCAATGCGTATTGGCACGAATCACGGCTCTCTTTCAGATCGAATATTAAGTCGTTATGGCGATACTCCCGAAGGAATGGTGGCGTCAGCATTTGAATTTATAAATATATGTGAGAAAAATCACTATAAGAATCTAACAATTTCTATGAAGGCGAGTAATACGCTCGTTATGGTTCAAGCGTATCGTTTGTTGGTTGCAAAAATGTTGGAAAATGGAATTTGCTATCCCTTGCATTTAGGCGTTACTGAAGCGGGAGACGGGGAAGATGGGCGAATTAAGTCCGCTGTTGGAATTGGCGCCTTGTTGGAGGATGGTATTGGAGATACCATCCGAGTTTCCTTGACGGAAGAGCCAGAGTTTGAAATTCCAGTTGCCCGAAAGCTACTCGAAAAATTCGATTCAAAAAACACGTTTGTATTCCCAACCTCTATAAGCGCCCTCCCTTATAATCCCTATTCCTATCAACGAAGGCCTTCTAGAGAAGTACACAACATAGGAGGCAGACATGTCCCAGTGGTTATCGCTGATTTCTCCATGAAACAAACGATAATCCCCGCTAATTTTTATGGTTTTGGATATAATTATTCTGTCCAATTAGACAAATGGAATTTACAGGATTTAGCTGCGGATTATGTTTATGTAGGTAAAAACACCCTTAATTTTGAAGTTCCGGGAACATTAGGCGTTATAATGGATTATGATGCGTGGAAAAAAAACGGCATCACAAAAAAGGAATATTATCCTTTAATACAAGTGCAAGACCTCGTAGAATTAGCTAAAAGTCAACGGGCCTTTTTAGAAGTAGAATGTTCCGAATCATTGCCTGATAACCTAGCGGAGTATACCGGACTGATTTTAGTCTTGTGTTCTAAATATAGTAACAAAACCCAACTTTTCAGAAAAGTATACATTGATTTATTAAATAGTAAATTAGATATACCGGTCATATTAAAAGTTGAGAATGATTCAGTCGATTCTGAAACGTTTCAATTGCATGTTTCAAGTGATTGTGGGTCGCTTTTTATAGATGGGTTTGGTGATGGAATATGGTTAAGGGGTAATCAAGCAGCAACATTGATAAATTCTACGGCTTTCGGCATTCTTCAAGCCACGCGTTCACGCATTTCAAAAACGGAATATATTTCTTGCCCTTCTTGTGGAAGAACCCTCTTTGATTTGCAAGAAACAACCATGAAAATTAAGAAAGAAACCTCCCATTTAAAAGGACTCAAAATAGGGATTATGGGCTGTATCGTTAATGGACCAGGTGAAATGGCAGATGCAGACTATGGTTATGTGGGAACCGGCCCAGGAAAAATCACCTTGTATAAAGAGAAAATGGTCGTTAAAAAAAACGTTCCAGAATCGGAAGCCGTTCGTGCATTGATAGATCTTATTAAAGAAAATAACGATTGGGTAGACCTTTAGTTCGTCTTTCAGTTAACATTCCCAATCACTCTTCACACAATCCACAATTACTCGTTGATTACTCGTTAATCGTATCTAAGAGGCGCATGGTTTTTTTTAATACTTTTGAAATATGTCAAAGGCAATTGAAAAATATAATAAAACAGGTATTAAGACAAGTTATGTTTCTACCATAATTGGAATATCACTTGTTTTATTCATGATCGGAATCGTATTAAGCGGAATGTTTGGATTAAGCAATATTCAAAACCAGGCAAAAGAAAGTCTTCAGGGCGATATTTTTTTCAATCCAAAATTAAATGATGCCGACATAAAACAAGTAGAACTTCGGATAAAGTCTTGGGGTGAATTTAAAAAAGTATGGTTTGTTTCTTCCGAAAGGGCCATTCAAGAATTTGGTGGAAAAGATCAAGCGGAGATCATAGAATTATTAGAGGGCGAAAACCCTTTGCCGCCATCGTTGTGTTTTTCGCCAAAGGTTCAATTTGCGAATAAAAGTGGCATGAAAAAAATCAAATTAAAGCTCTTAAAATATTTTCCAAATCAAATTGATGAGGTAAACTATGACGAATCAAGCGTCGAAAAAGTAAACCTTGGTTTCCAACAATTCGTGTTATTATTTTTGTCGATTGCCGCCCTATTAATTATCATTGCTGTAGCAATGATAAACAATACAATAAGGATGTCCTTATATTCTAAACGCTTTACAATAAAAACAATGACCTTGGTGGGCGCTACCGGTAGTTACATTCGCCGCCCTTTTCTTTTGAAATCTGTTTTTCAAGGCTTAATCTCTGCCATAGTTGCTCTATGCTTACTTATGACCGTTTTCTTTGCGCTGAACAATGTTTTAGAAACAATAGAGATTACTTTCACTTGGCAGGTATTACTGTTGCTGATATCTTCTCTGATTCTAATAGGAATTTTTATTACGCTTGTATCAACATGGTTTGCATTAAACAAGTATCTTCGCATGAAACTAGATGATTTATATTAAAAAGCCATGAACAATCCAATCAAACACTTCGGTTTCCAAGCAGAAAACTATAAAATTCTTTTAATAGGATTAGCAATTAATGTAATAGGATTCTTATTAATGATTGGCGGAGGATCTGAAGACCCGAACAAATTCGATGGTGAGGCCCTGTTTAGTACGGTAAGAATTACGATTGCACCAATTTTTATTTTAGTTGGTTATGGTGTGATTCTTTTTAGCATTATGAAAAAGGCAAAACACCAAGAGTTGCCTGAAAAGGATACACCCCAAAAGGACAAAGAACCTTCTACTACAGTAAAGCTTAAAAAATAAGCCTCACAAATGACTTTTTTGCAAGCAATTGTATTAGCAATCATTGAGGGTTTAACGGAGTTCCTCCCTGTATCATCAACTGCTCATATGATTTTTACCAGCTCTATTTTTGGAGTGGAGAAGGACGTTTTCGTTAAAATGTTTCAGGTATCTATACAATTCGGCGCTATTCTAGCGGTTGTTGTATTGTACTGGAAAAAATTCTTCGATTTCACATCATATAAATTTTATTTAAAAATAACATTGGCAGTAATTCCAGCGTTGATACTCGGAAAACTTTTTGATGATAAAATTGAGGCCATTCTTGAAAAACCAATTCCAATTGCCCTTGTTTTAATCTTAGGGGGTGTGATTTTATTATTCATTCATAAAATATTTCAAGATACCCCGATAGATGATGAGTCAAAGATTAGTAATAAAAGCGCCATTACCATTGGTTTTTGGCAATGTTTAGCCATGATGCCAGGGACGAGTCGGGCGGCAGCTTCTATAATAGGAGGAATGCAACAAAAACTAAGTATGCGAATGGCTGCCGAATTCAGTTTCTTTCTCGCTGTACCCACTATGCTTGCCGTTACCTGCTACTCTATCTTTCTTAAAGATTGGTCGGTTCCAATGAGCGGAGGGGATTTTGTTGCCATGAAAGGATACGAAATGTTACTTCAAGGAAATCACCTGATGTTGTTTATTGTTGGTAATGTTATTGCTTTTCTTGTAGCGTTATTGGCCATCAAATTTTTCATGGGTATTCTTAAGAAATACGGATTTAAAATGTGGGGGTGGTACAGAATTATGTTAGGCGTATCGTTCATAATTTATTATTGTCTTATTGCTTAGTTTTTCCATATGTTAGATTATCAAGCCGGCGAAACCTTATTGATAGACAAGCCATTGGGTTGGACATCTTTTGATGTTGTTAACAAGATACGTTGGAACATTAAACAAAAACTTAATATTAAAAAAATAAAGGTGGGCCATGCAGGAACGCTCGACCCACTAGCAACCGGGCTGTTAATTATTTGCACGGGAAAAAACACCAAGCTTATTGAGGGAATGATTGGCCAAGACAAAGAATATACTGGCACCATTTTACTTGGAAAAACAACACCATCGTATGATTTAGAAACGGAATTTGATCAGGAGTTTGATGTTCCCCCAGCATCAATGGATGAATTGGAATCTATTCGTCTTTCTTTCTTAGGCGAACAAGAACAGGTTCCACCGATATATTCCGCTAAGCAAGTGAATGGAAAGCGCGCATACGAATACGCTCGTGAAGGCATGGAATTATCATTAAA